>NZ_KB899428.1 GCF_000378205.1 Sediminispirochaeta bajacaliforniensis DSM 16054
GGTTTTGTAGGAAAGGTGGAAATGGGTCCAGTAGTCGATGCTGAAGGTGCGGGTGGAGAAGGAGAGGTGGCAGGTTTTGCATTTGAACTTTTGGATGCGGGGGGAGGTTTTGGTGGAGTAGGAGCCTGTTCTAAAGAACCAGTAGCCTTTTGGAGAGAAGTGGTTGAGGCAATGGGGATTGGGGCAGAAGGGGGGATGGAACATGGAAAAACTCCTTTTTCGTAGCGTTCTTACTATAAGTAACTACGAGAAAAGGAGATTTTATTCATTTTTCACCACGATTCCAGACAGTAGTAAAGAATTACTGCTTTGCTGCAGCAGACTCCAAGGCCTTGAAAAACCCCCTGAGATCGGAAGTCCCAAAAAGTTTCATGGCCAGAGTTGTTCCTGGAATAGGATCGGGAAAGACCGTATTGACAAAATTTCTGATATAGGTTCTTGGCGTTCCGTCTGAGGTCGGTTCGAGGGGTTTCACATACCAGGAACCGTAGAGCTGGCTCATCTTTCCGTCGAGCGACTCCTTAAGCCGCCATGTTATCAGAAAAGAACCGTCGGGAAAAAAGAGAGGGTAGCGTTCAAGCCGGTAGGAAAAGCTGTCTCCGATCCCCACAAAGGTGAATTCGGTTCTAACCTCCTGAATATGCGGTTTGTCAAAGGACCTCTCCGGAGTAAGGTCCTTAGAGTAGACCAGCCTTGGGTACATTGAGGCTTCTCCGTCGTGGTCGAGTAGACAGAGGATGATAGAGCGAGCAGAAAGCATAAAAAGGGCTTGGCTGTCGGTAATGGTGAAGAGGCCCTGAACATCTGGATGTTCCTTATCAACCACCTGTTCTATTACTTCTGCTTTAGACCCCAACTTGTACGGATCGGTTCCCTCAGGGATCGCGGCGCGAAAACGATATGCTGTTTTGACTATGTCAGGAATGGGATCGGCTCCTGCTATAGGTAATAAAAGAAAAAAAGAAAGTTCCAGAACTATACACGATAACAGTATGCGGTAAAGACGCTGATGCATGGCAACATAATAAATAGCTGTATCTCATTTTGTCCAGTACAAATGAAACAGTATGTGCGAATAATAGTGAAAGCTTGAATTGAATTAACGCAGTGCTTTCCCTTCCGCCATCCTCCGTGTTATGGTACTTTTCATGAATGAAAAGAGACGCGTGATCGCCTTTACAGGGGGAGGTACCGGTGGGCATGTTTTCCCTGCCTTTGCGGTGTGGGAGTCCTTGAAAGAGGCGGACCGTGAAGGCTGGCTGAACTATGTGTGGATTGGATCCCGAGATGGCATGGAAAAACAGTTGGTCCATGCCAGGGGGATTGATTATGCAGAAATTCCTTCCGGCAAATTCAGACGTTATTTCAGCTTAAAGAACCTTACGGATATTTTCCGTATTGCTGCCGGTTTTATATGTTCACTCCGGATTCTAAAAAAGCGAAAGGTCTCTATGCTTTTTTCCAAGGGAGGCTTTGTCTCCGTACCTCCGGTGATTGCCGCCCATATTCTCGGTATCCCTGTTATCAGCCACGAATCCGATCTTGACCCCGGCCTTGCCACAAGAATGAACAGCCGCTTCTCTGATCTTCTATGCCTTGCGTACGAGAAGACGGCAAGAGCATTCTCCTCGAAACGGAATATTGTGGTTACCGGAAATCCTGTGCGCAAGGAAATTCTCGAGGGAAACAGGGAAACGGGACGACGCTTGTATGATATTCCGGAAGGAAAGCCTCTTTTGTTGGTGCTCGGCGGAAGCCTCGGAGCCCTTCAGGTAAATGAGTTGGTAGCTGGAAGCCTCGATGGTTTACTATACCGTTTTTTCGTTATTCATCAAATGGGTGAGCAGCTCTACCATGCGTCGAATAGGAAGGGCTATGTAACGGTACCTTTTCTCCGAGCCGAGCTTCCTCATCTCCTCGCTGCTGCCGACCTGGTCCTTTGTCGTTCAGGAGCGGGGACCCTATGGGAAAATGGTGTAACAGCAAGTCCTGCAATATTGGTTCCATTGGGAATGGGGGCAAGTCGAGGTGACCAGTTGCGCAACGCCGAATTCTTTTCGGAAGCGAAGGCTGCGCTTATACTAAAAGGGAAGGATGGAGGGGAGCCTGATCCTTCCGATCTGCTTGAGGCGGCTTTTTCTCTCATTGATGATACAGCGAAGCTAAGCTCCATGGCCGCTTCTGCTTCTGCTCTTTGCAATAAGGATGCCGCAGAAACGATAGCCCGTTTGCTGCTTTCTCAACTCGAAAAGGCATGATGGGAGGCTTTCATGGAATTTTCCGCCGTTGATGTCGTGGCTTTGATTATTGTCCTTGTCCTTGGTGTTCGCTGTGCCTTTCGAGGTTTTGTTGCGGAACTGATGGCCTTTGCGGCAATCCTTCTCGGCTTGGTTGCCGCAGTAGTGTTTGGTGGCCTCGTCGTTCCCTTTGCCCAGCGGTATATAGGGGATGGATTTTGGACGCCGATAGCCTCGTTCTTGGCTGTATTTCTTGTAACCTATATTGTCGTAAAGCTTTTTGAAGGGGCCTTGTACCGCCTCATCGACAGGGTCAATCTTGAAAAAATGGACCAGGCCCTCGGCTTTTTTCTCGGCCTTGTGGAAGGTGTTCTGCTTCTTGCTGTCCTTCTGTTTCTCATTCGGATTCAGCCGGTTTTCGACCCGGAACCTTTATTATCCCGAAGTTTTTTGGTCCCCTTTCTCGAAAAGCTGATCCCTTTGGGAAAAGGATTTATCGAATCGGCGTTAGGGGAAAGTAGTGTTTGAAAATATCTTAAGACAAAAACGGGTTATTTCATTTTTGAAAGAAGATATCGCTTCGGGGCGGCTTCCGTCGTCATTGCTTTTTTACGGAGAGCCTTACTCGGGCAAGCTCTCTACAGCGTTGGAGCTTGCCAGGGTTATTTCTTGTTCGGCAGAGGGAAACTGGAATTGCTCCTGCCGCTCTTGCCGCGAATACAGGTCTTTGACCAGCCAGTATCTTCTCATGACCGGCGGTCGCTATTTTTACGAAGAGATCTCCGCCAGTGGTGATACCATGTATCGCAATCCCTCTCCCGCCACCGCCTACCTCTACATTAGATCTGTCCGCAAACTTCTTCGGCGTTTTGACGCTCAGCTGTGGGAGGGAAACGAGGCAAAACTGAAGAGCGTCCGTGGCTCTGTCGAGGCCCTTGCCACCTCGATTGATGAACTTGAACCCGAAGAAAGCGAACACAAACGGAGCGATCTGGAAAAGATCGTGAAGTCAAACGCTTCCCATGTGGAAAAGATCTGCGGCTCATCGGTAAGTAAGAATATTCCGATCGACCAAATCCGCAATATCTCCTACTGGTGCAGGAGCCTCGGCGGCGATCATCCCAAGTTCGTATTACTTGAAGGTGTTGAGAATATGGTCGATTCTTCCCGCAACGCCCTGCTAAAACTTCTCGAAGAGCCGCCTGAGAATTGCTATCTTATCCTCCTCACTAGTCGAAAGGGGGGAATCATTCAGACGATCCTCTCCAGAGTGCGGCAGTATTCCTTTTCTCCCAGAGACCTGAACGCTTCCGAGGAGGTCCTTAGGCGTATTTTTCGCATCGAGGATACAAATCAGAGTCTAAGACATTTTTTCCTTTCCTGGAAAGGGGTGCGTACCGATCAGCTTGCCGATGCCGCGGAACGGGTCATTACCACCATCCTTGAGGGAGGGAGATATGAGATAGAGGCCTTTGACGAGTTGATAAAGCAATATGCTTCGGCAGAACAGTTCGAGCCCTTTCTTGAGGAGCTTACCTCAAGGCTTTCCGCACTCTTGGCTCCGGCAGGGACGAGAAAGGGCTTTCCCCTTTCTCCCGAGTTGATAGCCGAATGGAATGGCTATATTCGTGAGGCCTATGTGCGCAGGAGTGTCTATAATCAAAGTGGTTCCCTGCTGCTTGAAAGCCTCTTATATCGCATGGCTGAAAGTATAGAGAAGGAGCGATGTGGTGCGTAAATTTATTCAAAGAGCCCTTGCAAAGCTTCCTAAACTTGATCAGGAGCAAATTCGTCATCTCCTCATTGCCGTAGCAGGCGAAAATGAGAGGCTTGAGGTGGTCCTCGATTCGATGACCGATGGTGTTATCGTCACCGATGGCAATCATCGAATTATTCTGACCAACAAAAGCTCGGAGCGTTTGGTTCCCTTTGTAACAGCCGATCTTGATGAAAAGATATTGTGGGAAGTGATCGACGATCGTGAGGTTGCAACCTTTTTGAAGGAGAGTCTTCTCTCAGGCGAGCGGGTCGAGGATGTCGAATTCACCCTTGGTCACAGCGGATCGGTACAGACCCTTTCGTTTAATCTCATGCCGATGGTAAAGGATGGGAGTATCGAGGGCTCTCTGCTTATTGTTGCGGATGTCACCGATCGTCGTCGACGAGAAGCCCGTCTGCGTCGTGCCGAGAATCTGGCCAGTTTAACCACCCTTGCCGCAGGGGTTGCCCATGAGATAAAGAACCCTCTCGGTTCCATCGGCATCCATATTCAGCTTATGCAGCGCTCCCTTGATCGAGACGGTTGTCTTGATCGGGAGCATGGCCTTGAGTACCTCGACATCATGGAGGAAGAAGTTGAACGTTTGAATGGAATTGTTGTGGACTTCCTTTTTGCCGTTCGGCCGATGAATACTGAGTTGAAACAGGCTGATGTCAATGCGGTGATCCACGACCTCCTTCAGTTTACCAATTATGAGCTCCAGGAAGGCGGAGTACAGGTGGTGGAGGAGTACGACGATGGTGTTCCGAAGGTTGAGCTTGATGAGAAGTATCTCAAACAGGCTCTTTTGAATATCATCAAGAACGCCCAGGCGGCCATGCCCGATGGCGGAAGTCTGACGGTAACCACCGGGTTTAAAGATGATCAGGTTACCATTGCAATCGCCGACACCGGTATCGGTATCGGCGAAGATATGGTCGGCAAAATTTTCGAACCCTACTTTACCACGAAAGAGTTCGGCTCCGGCCTTGGCCTTACGGTAGTATATAAGATTATCAAGGAGCATGGCGGGGATATTTCGCTCCGATCAAAGAAGGGTGAGGGAACGGTCTTTACCATAAGCCTTCCCGTTCCCCAAAAGGAGCGGAGACTTTTGGACTTCCAGGGAGAGTGATCTATGCAGTTTCATATTTTGATCGTCGACGACGAAAAAAACATCCGTGAAGGTCTTGGCAAAAGCCTTGAAATGGACGGGCATAAGGTCTTTCTCGCTGCCACGGGAAAGGATGGCTGGCACATTGTCACCACCGAAGAGGTTGATCTGGTGATCACCGATCTGAAAATGCCGGAGATGGGGGGATCCGATCTTTTGAAAAAGATTGTATCTTCCTATCCTACCGTACCCGTTGTGATTCTCACCGGGCATGGTACCATCGAGTCTGCCGTCTCTGCCATACAGGATGGGGCTTATGACTTCCTGACTAAGCCTGTTGACCTTGAACGGCTCAGTCATATTGTCAGGAGGGCCCTTAGCAACCGAGAACTGGTTATTCAAAACAGGAACCTCCAAGATGAGCTCGACCGAATCAGCCGTCGAAGTAAATTCGACAAGATGATAGGAAAGAGCCCCCAGATGCGCAAGGTGATGGAGCTTATCGATCAGGTGGCTCAGACCAAAGCTTCCGTTCTCATCACCGGTGAGAGCGGTGTCGGGAAAGAACTGGTGGCCGACGCTATTCATTTCCTTTCGAACCGGAGAGAAAAGCCCTTTGTGAAGGTTCACTGTGCTGCCTTATCGGAAAACTTGCTGGAGAGCGAACTGTTCGGCCATGAAAAGGGCTCCTTTACCGGTGCCATTTCACGGAAAAAGGGGCGATTTGAATTGGCCCACGAAGGGACCATCTTTCTCGATGAGATCGGGGAGATAAGCCAGCAGGTCCAGATCAAAATCCTTCGTGTACTTCAGGAAAAGCAGTTCGAACGGGTAGGGGGAGAGTCGACCCTCGAGGTCGATGTCAGGGTGGTAAGCGCCACAAACCGTGATCTCAAGGCGGAGATCGAGGCTGGTACCTTTCGTGAAGATCTTTTTTATCGCCTCAATGTCGTCAATATCCATGTTCCCCCCTTAAGGGAACGAACCGAAGATATCCCCTTGCTTGCTTCGGCATTTCTGAAAGAATTCAGCGAAGAGAATGGCAAGCAGATCGAGGGAATCGATCCCAAAGCTCGACTTGCCCTTTACAATTACCGGTGGCCGGGAAATATTCGCGAATTGAGGAATTGCATAGAAAGTTCCGTGGTCATGTGTAAAGGCCAGGTCATTACGACAGACGATCTCCCCCCTTCTGTTACCCAGGGAGCCGAAGACAGCCTTATCCGTATTCCTGTGGGTATTGCTATGGAGGAGGCGGAAAAAGAGATTATTCGCGCTACCTTGAACCATGAAAAGGGAAACAAAACCCGCTGTGCGGAGGTCCTGGGTATAGGGCGAAAAACCCTGCATCGAAAGATCAAGGAGTATGGCCTGGAAGAAGATTAAACGGCCTGGCCCCTGGCAATTTCCCATGCCCGTATTCTTCCGAAGGAATAATTTATGTTCTGGGTTATTGTGGTTGCCCGTTTCAGCATTTCGGGGTCTCCGGCATGGTGATCGGGGTGGTGCCGTTTCAGCATTGATCTGTGGGCCGCCTTGACATGCGGAAACTCTGCGCCGAAGGGTACACCTAGTAATTTGTAATCATCCCGAAGCTCCTCGGGCGGAAGATCGAAACCGGAGTGCTTTTCTTCCCGCCCGGTATAACCACCGTTTCCTCGATCCGAACTTCTTTGTGACGAAGAGCCTCCGAGAAAAGACTCCAGTTCTTCCCATGCCTCTTGGTAATCCCTGTCTTCATACGGATCACTTTCGTGAATATAAAAATCGTAATCGCCGTCCGGGGTCCTAAACATCGAGCGAAGCAGGCGATGAAATCGATCAAGCAGCGGGTCCATCTTTTTCCTCCGTGGAGTAGTTGCCGGTAAAAACATAATGAGGAACACCTCCGACGACAAGAGGGCCGGACCCTGTCCAGGTTACATACAGTTCTTCTGATTGATTTTGATTTACTTTTCGAGCGGTAACCTCCCGTCCCGAGGATCCACCTGAGGCACACAAAAGGGTGGCCGCCGCCGCCTCTATGACAGCATCGCCTGGACCCTGCGCCGGAAAAGGGCTGTAGGCGATCAGGCTTTGCTGCTCGGCAACCGCGAATACGGCTGAACCGATATTCTGCTTTCGGACATGGCGACAGAAAGCCTCTGCACGCTCTGTCTCCGGTAGCCCGGGAACCATTGCCGTGGCCCGGGCAGGAAATTCGGAAAAGCTGCAACAGGTGTAGGCTATCGATTGATCCTGCAGAGGCTTCCAGAGGTGTACCTCTTGCCGATCATCCTCCTTAATTTCCTCTCCGGAGAGGGAAATCGGGATGCCCAGTTCTATCTGGAAAAGGGTGCTGTCTATACAGGTTATTTCAATATCTTTCGCCGGCCCCTCGATGACCAGGCGGTCTTTATTGAACAATCCAAAGTCGAAGGCAAATCGGGAAGCGCATAGAAGTGCCGATGCGTTCAGCTCCTCTCTCCTTTTTTCTTGTGCTCCCGAAAAGGGAGAAAGAAAGTGTATCCCGACGTTCTGCTCGCGTGAGGGGTAGAGCAGAATGATACCGTCGCCTCCGACCCCTCGTCTCCTGTCGCAGATGAGATCCACGCTCTTCCTGTCGAATAGGTGTTCCGAAATATCGTTGGTAAGAGCATTGATAAGAAGAAAATCGCAGTCCGCAAGGACAAGCTTGTAAAAAGGAATATCCATCCAGACCATTGTACACAAATCAAGGCTTTCGTCCAATGAAAAGCATCCGCCGCCTTGATCTTTTGGCGTCTACCATCATAATGGATACGATGAAAATCGGGGAACGACTGACGTTAGAGGCTGCTGATTATGCCAGGAACAGTATAGAAGAGGCGGAGGGAAACGAGGTTTTCTTTGTCGGTTCTTTCAATGGCTCCGGGAAGGTTGAGTTTATCGAAGCGGTGGCCCGCGGCAACGAACATGCCGTACCTGCGCTTGCTCCCTTCGTTGAGACCGGCGATGTGGTGATACACAATCATCCTTCCGGTGTTCTTAAACCCAGTGGCCCAGATCTTCGCATCGCATCGGAATTGGGTAACCGGGGAATCGGTTTTTACATTATCGATAGTGGTGCCACCAGGGTCTATGCCGTTGCCGAACCTGCCCGGAAACGGAGAATCGTTCCCCTCGACGCTGAAAAATTATCGTCTCTCATGACCCCCGGAGGCCTTCTTTCTCGTATCTTTTCCGACTATCAGATGCGGGATTCGCAGGTCCAGATGATGGAACGTATCATCGAGGCTTTCAATAGTGATGAGATCCTTCTTGCCGAAGCGGGAACCGGGGTCGGTAAAAGCCTTGCCTATCTGATTCCTTCCATCGCCTGGGCCGTAGCCAACGGCGAGCGGGTAGTCATCTCTACAGCCACGATCAACCTTCAGCAGCAACTCATTGAGAAAGATATACCCCTGGTGCGACGCCTTGTGAAGGGAGAAATAAAAAGCGTTCTTGTAAAGGGAAGGGGCAATTACCTCTGTCTTCGTCGGTTTGAAGAGGCTTTGGAGGAGAATTCGCTTTTTCGGGAAGATACTAGTGAACTCGAAGCGATTCGGAAATGGGTTTCCTCCACGGATACCGGAAGCCGAAGCGATCTCCCATTTTATCCCCTTCGGGAAACATGGGCAAAGGTATGTTCCGAGACTGATGCCTGCATGGGGCTACGCTGTCGTCACCGCGAATCCTGTTTTGTTTTGCGGGCCCGTCGGGAGGCCGCATCGGCAAATATTCTGGTGGTAAACCATCATCTCCTCTTTTCAGATCTTGCCTTACGTATCGAGGGAGCGGGCTTTGAGGGTGGTGCTGTCCTTCCTGCCTTCAATCGGCTTGTTTTTGATGAAGCCCATACCATCGAACGCAGTGCCACCAGCTTTTTTTCAAGAAGCTACCAGCTTCCATCTTTGCTCAAACAACTGAGCAGACTTCGCCGCAGCCAGGGGCGCCGAACCTTTGGTTCGCTGGTTTCCTTACAAAAGCGGTCGACCCGGCCCGAACTCTTTGAACGGTTCCCCGCATTTCTTTCGAAACTGAAAGAAAGTGCCGAGAAACTCGACCAATCGGGCTTACAGCTGTTATCGGGAACAAACTCCTTACGTTGTCAAAGCCTCTCTTCCGATGATCTTCGTCGTCTTCTGGAGTCTATGGCCCTTGTCCGAAGTGATATCACAGCCCTGATTACCAGGATTTCCGCCGCCTTGGAGAGCGTCGATACCGAGGATGATGACCAGGATCTTTTTGAGACCAAGACCATCCTGGAACGACTTTCAAACATGGCTTCTCTTCTCGGCTCATTTCGGGAACTTACAGAGCGCCCCGAATCGGTATTCTGGATGGAGGTGAGGGGAAGCGGGGAGCGTCGTTTCGCCGTTTTCAACGAGACCCCCCTGGATATCGGCCCCGTGATGCGGGAAGCTGTATATGAACCCTTTAAGACATTAATCTGTACCTCGGCAACCCTGACCGTAAACGGACAATTTTCCTTTTGGATGGGGAGGGTCGGGCTCTTCCCTTCCGAGGAACGACTTGTGTCCGAAATCTTTCCCTCTCCCTTCCGCTATCGGGATCAGGTGCTCCTTGCCCTTCCTACCGACCCTCCTGATCCCTCTTCCTCGGGCTATCAGGAATACGTGAATCGTTTTGTCAGGGATGCCATACTGACTGCAGGTGGAAGCACCCTAGTCCTCTTTACCAGCTACGGTATGCTCAATCAAACCTGGGAAGCCGTGGCACCGGACCTTGAGGCCGAAAAGATTCCTGTCTTACGACAAGGGGACGACGACCGAAGCCGCCTTATGAATGCCTTTGTGGGAAATGTTTCGGCGGTCCTTTTTGCTACCGATTCCTTCTGGGAAGGGGTCGATGCCCCCGGTGATGCTCTACGCATGGTCATTATCTGCAAACTTCCCTTCCGTGTACCTACCGAACCAGTGCTTCAGGCTCGCATGGAGGCCATCGAGGCAAAGGGTGGAAATCCCTTTTTCATGCTGAGTCTCCCGGAGGCAGCCATGCGTCTGAAGCAGGGCTTTGGGAGGCTCATGAGAAAGGCCGAAGATCACGGAGTTGTGGCGATACTGGACCCGAGACTGACAAGAAAAAGCTACGGCAAAATTATGCTTGCAAGTCTTCCCGAAACAGCGGTAAGCCGAAAGGATTCCACGGCACTCATGGGGCAGATTGAAGAGTTCCTTTTTTAGCCGATGTTTCTTTTTTCCTTTATTAGTGTTCCGAATCCTGGTGGTCTGCATGCCCTTTTGTCTGTACCGTAATCGATTTAGTGCCGATGCTCGCTTTTTTCTATGTTTTCTCCTCCAGGGGGCTGCGGGGAAAGGAATTACGTTTCTCCAACCACCAGGATTCGGAACAGTAGGTTTTTTTACAAAAAAAAAGACCGCTCGAGATGAGCGGCCTTTTGGGTCGTGCACTTTCTTAGCCGATAACTGCAAGGACATCGGAAAAACGAAGTAGCAGATGTTCCTCTCCGTCGACTTTGACCTGAGTTCCGGCATATTTGTCGTACATCACCTTGTCGCCAGCCTTTACCTTGATCGTTTCGTCGTCCCCGATCTCGACAACCACACCAGTCTGTGTCTTTTCCTGGGCAGTCTGGGGTATGAAAATCCCTCCTGCAGTCTTCTCTTCACCAGATTCAAGTTTTACCAAAACGCGGTCACCAAGGGGTTTTATCTTCATACCATCCTCCTGAAAATGTGTTTGAAATATGATTGATTGAACTACTCAATAGCTGAAGCAAATATACGCATGAACCCTTTGGTGGTCAAGAAAAAGCTGTAAAAAGTGTTGCTTGTCCCATGAGCCAAGTTATAGTATCTTAATAGGGGAGAGTGTGTAGGTATGGGAAATTCTGAAAACGGTATTATCTATCACGATTTCGGCTCAAGACGATGCGACTACCCTCAGAAAGGGGGGCTTCAGCAGCGGTATCGTGAGGACTGGCGCCGCTTTTATGTTATCCAGCTTCATCAATATCTTTCCGTCAAGCGTTCCGGTCGACTCGGCAGTCAAGCCGAAGGGGATATGATTCGGGATCTTCTTGCCGTTTACTGGGAGGAGATTCTGGCCTCGGGAGTTCTTGCCGGGATGGGCCTCTTTGAAAAGATCAGAATGTTTCATGATATACAGATTGATTTCCCCTTTATCGAGGTACCCGCTCCGGAAGGCTTTATCCCCTTCAGGGGGTAATTCTGGCCCATATTTCATCGCTTTTTAAGCTGTTGTTTCCTTTTGACACAATCTTGAACTTCTTTTTGCTGATATGGCTATCGGTTTTACGGTATGGATTGTGAAACGATCTTATAATTACTTACACTGTATATAAATATAATTTTTTTGTTTTAGATCGATTACTTGGCACGGAGTTTGCATTATATTTACCAGGAGGACAGTATGCCTACAAAAAAGAATATAAACAGCAGGTCCGGAGATTTCGGAAATGAGAATGTTATTTCAATATATTTAAAAGAAATCAACAAGGTACCTCTTCTCTCCAGGGAAGACGAGGATCGTTACGCTCGGCTTGCCGCCGATGGTGATGAACATGCCAAGGAGATGTTGATCAAAAGCAACCTTCGCTTTGTGGTAAATGTAGCCAAGAAGTATCAGAATCAGGGACTTCCCCTGGCCGATCTCATCAATGAGGGAAATATCGGATTGATGAATGCTATCGAGCGCTACGATGTCGATAAGGGGTATCATTTTATCAGTTATGCCGTGTGGTGGATCCGCCAGGCAATACTGAAGGCCATCAGTGAAAAGGCCCGGATGATTCGTCTGCCTCTCAACCGTGCGAACGAGCTTGTTCAGATCGAGAAGGCGAAGAAGGGGCTTCAGCTGGAAGGAAAAGAAGAACCCGAGTTTGAAGAGATAGCCCGGGCCGTCGGTATGGACGCCGAGCATGTTGCTTCCCTTGTCAATATCAGCCGTGATCTTGTTTCTCTGGAGTCTCCCGTTTACACCGATCGAAGTCAAAGTGAGCTTGGTGATTTTATCGAAGATGTGGACTACAAGAGTCCCGACGAGACGCTGATGGAGCAGTCTCTGAAAGAGGATATTGCCAAGGTGCTTGATACCCTTTCCGAAAAAGAGGCCGATATTATCCGCCACCGCTTCGGGCTTGACGGAAGAGCGCCTCTTTCTCTCAAGGACATCGGCGACCGATACAATCTTACCAAAGAGCGAATCCGGCAGATCGAGAAGAAAGCGATCAAGCGGCTTCAGCATCCTTCTCGTCGGCAATACCTTGAATCTTATGTTGCTGTATAGCGACAATTTTTCTCTTGAACAAACGTGCAGAAAAAACCGGGATTCTTCCACAGTTTCCCGGTTTTTTTTTCTCTGAACCTATAGTAAAATAAGCAAAACTTGACATGTACATTGTTATGGCTTAGTTTTTATCTGCTTAGCAATTACGAAAATAATTCTGGAGGTCTATCGAAGATTTATGGCTAAAACAAAAATGATCTATTTTTTTGGTGACGGGAAGGCGGAAGGCAACGCGAAGATGAAGGATTTGCTCGGGGGCAAGGGAGCAAATCTGGCCGAAATGACCAGCATCGGCGTGCCTGTACCTCCGGGCTTCACAATTTCCACCGAGGTTTGTTCTGCATTTTATGAGAACAAACGTTCTTATCCCGCAGGATTTGACTCGGAACTTAAAGAGCATCTTAGTTCGCTTGAAAAGCTTATGGGAAAGAAACTGGGAGATGCAAATGATCCTCTTCTTGTTTCCGTCCGTTCCGGTGCCGCCATATCCATGCCTGGTATGATGGATACCATCCTCAATCTTGGTTTAAATGATCAGGCAACGGTAGGCCTCGGCGAAAAGACCGGTAATCCGCGATTTGCCTGGGATGCGTATCGCCGTTTTATCCAGATGTTTTCCAATGTGGCCATGGGTATGAAAGGGGAGGTATTCGAGGCTATTCTTGAAAAAATCAAGGCGGATAAAAACGTTGAACTCGACACCGAACTTGATGCCGATGATCTCCAGAAGGTTGTGACGGAATACAAGAAGGCATACAAGAAACACATGAAGAGCGATTTCCCTCAGGATCCTGTGGATCAGCTCCAAAAGGCAATCGATGCGGTTTTCGGTTCATGGATGAATGATCGGGCTATCCACTATCGTAAGCTCAACAATATCACCGGTTTGCTCGGTACCGCCGTTAATGTCCAGTCCATGGTCTTTGGAAATTTCGGTGACGACTCGGGAACCGGCGTCTGTTTTAGCAGGGACCCTTCGACGGGAAAAAAGGTGTTCTACGGTGAGTTCCTTATGAATGCCCAGGGAGAAGATGTTGTCGCCGGTATCCGGACCCCTGAAAAGCTTAGTTCTCTAAAAAAGCGAAATTCCGCCGTATATGACGAGCTTGAGGCTATCAAGGACAAACTCGAAAGCCACTACCACGACATGCAGGATATCGAGTTCACCATTCAGCAGGGGAAGCTTTTTCTGCTTCAGACCAGAAACGGTAAGAGGACCGGACCTGCGGCGGTAAAGATTGCCGTTGACATGGTTGCCGAAAAGATGATCACGGAAGAGGAGGCCATCGGACGGGTTAGCCCCGATCAGTTGGACCAGCTTTTTCACCCCGGTATCGATCCAAAAATGAAGAAATCGCTTTCTCCCATTGCCAAGGGACTCAACGCTTCCCCCGGAGCAGCAACCGGTCAGGTCGTTTTTACGGCTGAAGACGCCGAAGCCTGGGCGAAGGATGGGAAAAAGGTCCTGCTCGTGCGAAAAGAGACCAGCCCCGAAGATATCGGCGGAATGGTTGCCGCTCAGGGTGTGCTTACCAGCACCGGCGGTATGACCAGTCACGCTGCTGTCGTCGCCCGCGGTATGGGTAAGCCCTGTGTCGCCGGTTGTAAGGCAGTGGTCGTTTCAGGAAAAGCCATGAGTGTCGACGGAAAGAAGTTCAAGGAAGGTGACTATCTCTCCATCGACGGTTCTACAGGTGAGGTTTTCGAGGGTGAGCTCGAGCTTGTTTCTCCCAAGATTACCAAAGACCTTGCCACCTTTTTGGGATGGGCCGATAAGGTCCGTCTCTCCGCAAAGCGGGAAGGCATTGCCGGTGTCGGCTTTCAGGTAAGGACCAATGCCGATCAGCCGGCCGATGCCAAGGTTGCCCGGAAATTCGGAGCGGAAGGGATCGGTCTTTGCCGAACCGAGCACATGTTCTTCGACGAGGGAAAGCTGGAGATATTCCAGGAGATGATCATTTCTGAAACGGCGGAGGCACGTTCTGATGCCTTAAAGAAACTACTCCCTCTACAGAAAAAAGACTTCAAGGGAATCTTTACCGCAATGGAAGGGCTCCCCGTTACCATACGGCTCCTTGATCCTCCCTTACATGAATTCGTTCCCAAAACGGCGGAAGAGGTGAAAGAGCTGGCGGCAAAGCTCGGAATCAAGCCTGCCCAGTTAAAAGCGAAGGCCGAAGCGTTGAAAGAGCTCAACCCCATGCTTGGTCACCGCGGTTGCCGTCTCGGTATTACCTATCCCGAAATCTACGACATGCAGGTTGAGGCCATTATGGCGGCGGCCTGTGAGGTTCAGAAGTCGGGCAAAAAGGTGCATCCCGAAATCATGATCCCGCTTATCGGAACCGTAAAAGAGCTTCAGATGCTCCGGGCCAATGCCGAAGCTGTTATTGAAAAGGTTCTTAGCCAGAAAAAGATGAAGGTTGATTATAAGATCGGCACCATGATCGAGATTCCCCGTGCCGCGTTGACCGCCGACAAGGTTGCGGCTTCCGCCGATTTCTTCAGTTTCGGAACCAACGACCTTACCCAGATGACCTTCGGCTATAGCCGGGACGACATCGGTTCCTTTATCGGAGATTATCTTGATCAGGGCGTCTTACCCCGTGATCCCTTCCAGTCATTGGATACCGAAGGTGTCGGGCAGCTTGTTTCCATGGGTGTCGAGAGGGGCCGATCGGTCAAAGGCGACCTCAAGATGGGGATCTGCGGTGAACACGGCGGAGATCCCGATTCCATCGATTTTTGTTATCGAACCGGGCTCAACTATGTCAGCTGTTCCCCTTACAGGGTTCCAATTGCCCGTCTTGCCGCAGCCCAGGCTGTGGCCCGTAGCAAAAAATAGCTGATCTTTTGTTCTGCTAAAGGATTATCTTCTACACCGCTTCCAATTGTTCCGGGGGCGGTGCCTTTTTTTATGCGAGGAAAACTGTGATAGAGCCACAGACTCTTTATCAGCTATTCATGGAACTTTATGGTCCGCGAGGTTGGTGGCCCGTGGTGACAGATGCGGGAAAGCAGGGCCACGATGCGAAGGGATACCATCCCTTGGATTATAGCATTCCCGATACGGCGCACCGCCGTTTCGAGATCGCTCTCGGAGCAATATTGACCCAAAACACCGCATGGCGTAATGTCCGCCTTTGCCTTGAGGCCTTGGATGAAGCCGGGGCAATCGATATGCAGCACCTGCTTTCTCTTTCCGACGAGCGGCTTGAGGCACTCATCCGGCCCTCGGGATATTACCGGCAGAAGGCGAGAAAACTGAAAACCCTTGCCCGTTTTTTCCTGGAGAATGGCTACGGGGAAGTATCCGCCGCATCGACGCCGAGTCGCGAAGAACTGCTTTCACTTTGGGGCATAGGCGAAGAAACCGCGGATTCGATTTTACTTTATGCCTTTGGTGTTCCGGTGCTTGTCATAGACGCCTATACTCGGCGGATACTTGCTCGTTTAAAGGGTGAGGAACTCTCGGATAGGGAGATACGCGGCTATCTTTCCTCCGCAACCGAGGGAAAAGATGTAGAGCAGCAACGTAGGATTCTCAATGAATTTCATGCCCTCTTTGTCGAACATGGAAAAAACAGATGTGCCAAGCGTTCCCCCGATTGTGAACGTTGTGGAATAAAGGCCTGGTGTAAAGGCCCGTTCTAAGGGGCCTGGACCCGGTGTGTTCCGGTTGACAGCCCCGCCTCTTCCGTGAACAATGGGGGCCAATACTAAACAGGGAAAACCACATCGAATAAGGAATATGTAAGTGATTACTGCAAGCAATATCATGCTCCGTTTTGGGGAGCGAGTCCTTTTTAAGGACGTTACTATCAAATTTACTCCGGGAAATTGCTATGGGGTCATAGGCGCCAACGGAGCGGGAAAATCCACCTTTCTCAATATTCTCTCGGGAGAGTTGGATTCCGATGCTGGAGAAATCATTATCAGCCCTGGAGAACGACTCTCGGTGCTCAGACAGGACCATTTTGCTTTTGATGAACATACCGTACTTGAGACCGTCATCATGGGGCACAAGGAGCTCTATTCCGTCAAAGCGGAACGGGACGCCATCTATGAGAAGAGTGATTTTACCGAGGAGGATGGTATTAGGGCGGCAGAGCTCGAGGGGCAGTTCGCCGATCTCGGCGGGTGGGAGGCAGAGGCGGAGGCTGGTCAGCTTCTTTCCGGCCTTGGTATAGCGGAATCCCTACTTGAGACCAGGATGGGGGAGCTTGAACCTGGGGATAAGGTTCGCGTTCTTCTTGCCCAGGCCCTTTTCGGCAATCCCGATATCCTCCTCCTCGACGAGCCGACCAACCATCTTGATCTTGAATCTATCAACTGGTTGGAAGATTTTCTTCTTCGCTTTTCCAATACCGTGATTGTTGTCAGCCACGATCGTCATTTTCTCAATACCGTTTGTACCCATATTGCCGATATCGATTTTGGGAAGATCCAGCTCTATGTCGGAAACTACGATTTCTGGTATATGTCCAGCCAGCTTGCTGCCAAACAGCGCAAGGATGAGAAAAAAAGGAGAGAGGATAAGGCTGCAGAATTGAAGGAGTTCATTCAGCGTTTTTCATCCAATGCAAGTAAGGCACGACAGGCGACCAGCAGAAAAAAACTTCTCGAGAAGCTGACCATCGATGACATCAAACCATCAAGTCGCCGTTTCCCCTATGTCAGTTTTAAACCTGAGCGGGAGTGTGGAAAAAATGTCCTTGAAGTGAAGGGGCTTTCGGCCTCCTTTGAGGGAGAGAAGCTTTTTGAGAATCTTGATTTTGCCGTTAACAGAGGAGACAAGATTGCCTTTGTCGGCCCTATGCATCAGGCAAAGACCACCCTTTTCGACATTCTCAGCGGAAAAGCAGGTCCCGACGCGGGAAGCTATGACTGGGGAGTAACCATCACCCCAAGTTACTTTCCAAAGAATAATATTTCCTTTTTTGAAAATGAGATGAGCCTCACCGAATGGCTCAGGCAATTTACCGAAAGCGACGATGAGGCGTGGATCAGAGGCTTTCTCGGTCGTATGCTTTTTTCAGGTGATGAGGCCATGAAATCGGTTAAGGTGCTTTCCGGTGGGGAAAAGGTGCGTTGTATGCTCAGCAAGATGATGCTCAGCGGTGCAAATGTTCTGATCTTCGACGAACCGACCAATCACCTCGACCTCGAATCCATCACCGCCTTGAACAACGGCTTGATCGAATTCCCCGAGGTCCTCCTTTTTACAAGCCATGACCATCAGTTCGTCCATACCATTGCCAACAGAATTATCGAATTTACTCCAAGCGGTATCATCGACAGGATGATGCCCTTCGACGACTATCTGGCCAGCGAGGATGTAAGGGCCGTCCGTGATCAGATGTACCACGAGCATCTCAGGTTGACGATCTGATTTCTTGTCTCATCCTCTGTGGTTGATTGAAAGCAGCCCCCAGCGGCGGCCCTGGTTCAAGAACCAAGCCGCCGGGCAGCTTCGAGAAGCAGGCGCCTGGCTGCGGCATCTTTCAGGCTCAATGGCAGGTCGATCTCTTCTCCGTCTTTGAAAAAGAGGTGAAGCTGATTGGTTTCTGTCTCAAAACCGGACCCCTCTTTTGAAACATCATTGACAGCAATCATATCGGCGCTCGCCTTTTTCATCCTCGCAAGGGCATCCTTACGAAGCTCCGCTTCGCTCACCTTATGCAGGGCCCTGAATGCGATAAGATAGGTTTTGGGAGAGAGTTCCTTGATCCTGTCGAGTATCTTTGGGGTCGGAGTCAGGGTAAGGTTAAGCTCCTTTCTCCCGTGGGTCGATATTTTGGTCGACGAGACCGAATTGCACTGCCAGTCGCCAACGGCTGCCGCCGCCACATAGATATCGACATCCTTTTTATCCAGGATTTGTTTGCTGGCAGCAAGAAGAGACTCTGATGTATCGCATCTGATAAGCTCTACTCCGGCGGGAGGCTTTACACCGATTTTTCCCGCAAGAACCGTTACACGGGCTCCCGAAAGCATTGCCGTCCTGGCAATAGCCATTCCCATGCGTCCGGAGGCGTTGTTTGTAATGACACGAACAGGATCGATATATTCGACGGTTCTTCCCGCCGTGACCACGACATGCTTTCCCGAGAGTGGGGCCGAGTTCTGAAGCAAAAGGGGCAGGGCCGCGTGAAAAATGGTGTCGGGATCGGGGATCTTCGCTTTTCCCTCTTCGATTTTCGGATCAAGAACCGAGATTCCCAGTTTTCTCAGGGTTGCAATGTTTTGGACCACCATGGGATGACGCCACATCGGCTCATGCATGGCGGGAACGATCAAAAGAGGAATACCCTGACCGATGGCGGTCGTCGCAAGGGTCGTCACCGTGGTGTCGTCTATTCCTGCGGCGATCTTGCCGAGGGTATTGGCTGTAGAGGGCGCGATGAGAAGGAGGTCAATCTTTTCCGGAACATCCCCCGCAAGGGCGACATGTTCGATTTTGCCGGTGAGTTTTGTGATGGTTTCGTGTCCTGTTGCCCACTCCATGAGGTCGGGATGGATGATACCGCAGGCCGCTTCGGTCATAACCGGGTAAACGTCGGCACCATGACGCATAAGTTGTCTTGCCAGTTCCGGACTTTTCACTGCTCCGACACTTCCGCAAATACCAAGGGCAATGCTCTTGCCCGAAAGGCAAGCGCTGGCTGTACCGATGATATCCTTCGACGGATGATTATTCATGCTCATGCTATTATCTCCTCGAGGTCATGTAAAAAGGCATCCAGCATCGTTTTGCTTACATGCGGCATTACCGTGATTCTGAGAAAGCCGGGGAAAAGACTAAGAGCCCAGCCGCGACCTCGAAGTCGGCGGGCCAGCTCGTCCGGATCGATCCTACGATGTTTTGCGGGTCTGAGCCCTACTACGTTCATTTGCGGTTCGATTACGGCATCTACACCACTCATGGAATTTAATCGATCGTAGAGGTAACGGCTGTTTTCCATACATGCCGCCACGGTTTCGACATAGCCCTTTCTTCCAAGACGATGTAAGGTGGCCCAAATCGACGCCACCGAGGCTCCTGATCTGGTTCCCACGATGGTGCGCTGTCGTGTTTTTCCTCCGGCAAGATAGCTCACTTCGGTTTCCGAGGCCACCGCAGCATCGTGATTTCGAAAAACAATAGCGCCGGCCGGAATGGCGCAGCGCCCCATTTTATGTGGATCAATGGTGATACTGCTAACACCCGGCAGGGAGAAATCAAAGGCTGGTGCGGTGTATCCTGCTTCGGCCAGAAAGGGGAGAACGAATCCGCCGAAGGCGGCATCAACGTGAAGGGGAAGCTTCCATGCCGTGGCCGCAGCGGATATCTCGGTTATAGGGTCGACCGCCCCGAGACCTGTTGTCCCGGCAACTGCCACAAGTACCATGGTCTTATCATCTATTGCCTCGAGATATCGTTTCAGATCGACCCTGCCGTCATCTCCCACCGGGATCTTACAAAGATCAAGGTCCATGATGTCGGCAGCCTTGTCGAAAGAAAAATGGGCACTTTCGGGAAGTACCACCTTCCGTTTTTCCCTGTGTTTTCGTTTGGCAGCCCAGAGGGCGATGAGGTTTGCCTCTGTTCCGCCCGTGACGATTGCACCTTCCGCGCTCCGACTTCCCAATAGACGACCCAGCATCCCGATTGTTTCCCGTTCAAGCTGCTGAAGCCGTGGATGCAGCCCCGGATCCCCTATATTTCGGTCGAGATAATGTTCATAGACCTTTGCACTGGTGGGGTGGGGAAGGGTACACATCGATCCGAGAATTCGCTCTCCCGAAAAAGAGAGATCACCCTCCAGTTTTCTGCCCAGCGCAGCAAGTATATCGGCTTCCCCAGAGCCTTGAAGGGGAATCTCTTCTGTCGTATCTTCCATCGCCGCAACCTTAGTGATAGGTGTGAGCGGCGTCCGGGAACCTGCCGCTACGAACATCTTCCCCGTAGGAAGATACGGCCGAGCAAATTGTTGTTCTAAGATCTGCATAGGTTTTGACGAATTTAGCAAGATGTCCGCTGGTGAGTCCCAACATATCGTTTATGACAAGCACCTGGCCGCCGCATCGCGCTCCCGCTCCGATGCCTATGGTGGGAATCGAGAGCGCTGCACTTATTCGTTCGGCAAGGGACTCGGGGATACATTCGAGGACAATGGAAAAAGCGCCGTGCTCTTCAAGCCTTTTTGCATCTTCTATCATGGCTGCGGCGGACTCGGCGTCCTTGCCCTGAACCCTGAAATTTTCCGCTGTCTGCGGAAGCAGGCCGAGATGCCCCATCACGGGAATACCCGCAGAGCTAAGGGCCTTACAAACGGCAGTATCGGCTCCTTCGAATTTTACTGCGTCCCCTCCCGCGTCCATCAGCCTCTTACCATTTTCGAGGGCCAAGGCGGCGTTCGAAAAGGAGCCGTAGGGCATATCGGCAACAACCGGCATATCCGGTGCCCCACGGCGTACCATAGCGGTGTGGTACGCCATCTGTTCGACCGTCACCCCTTTTGTTTCGTTCTTTCCCTGAACAACCATACCAAGGGTATCGCCGACGAGAATCCAGTCCGCCTTCGCCTCCTGGCAGATGGATGCAAAGGTTGCGTCATAGGCGGTTATCATTACGATAGGCGTTTTACTTTCCGTTGCTTTGCGCTTTTCCTGCCACTGCAGAATTCTATTCATGAGGCCTCTCCCGCAAGGGCTTCAAGTCTGGCCGAAATAAAACGCAGGGCCTCTGCAAAGGCCTTGTTGTTGTCGAATCCGTCGAGAACGGTCAGACATTCGGCTTTGCTTAGTTTTTTGAGTTCGATCGCCGCTTTGGTAATTGCCGGAACCGCTCTGACGATATGATCCATAATAGAGATCGAGGCGGTTCTGCTGGTGCGGCTCAGGGGATTCAGATCAATGGTGATAATCCGTTTGCCCATATTCACAAGGGCCTCGGTCCTGTCTCCGTCCTCAAGGGGAACAAAAACGGTATCGGCAATTAAGATTCCCTCCGAATCGACCCGCTTACGTTCACTGCCTATCTCCGGGATCTGTCCTTGGCGGGATTCATCGGTACCGAGGATTTCCCTTGCCCCGGCCTTTTCCATTAGCTTTGTAATGGCATCTATCCGCTCCCTGCTGCGGTAAAAAAGGTTAATCTCCAGTTTCGCCCCGGTAGCTTCGGCAAGCTCGACCATTGCTTCGGGACAAAGGGCCGCAGCATTTCCATTTAAGGAAATGATCGGCCGTTCGGCACACAAGAGTGCCGCTGCCGCAGCCCTGATCGGTCCCTGCACACAGTCGGGAGTTTTCTCTCCTATCAGATAATCAAAGGCCTCTCCCCGCCCGTGGGCGATCAAGCCTTCTGGGGCAAGGACCTTTGCATCGACCATATCGACAAGGTGTTCCCTCATCCGAATCGATTCATACCGGGGATGATCTTTCGGTAAAAACTCACTCATGGATAACACATCCTCCCTGTTTCGACGAGGTAGTGGTAAAAAGATACCCCTTTTCCTCGCTTCTGGAAAGAGCCTGTGCCTCTGCTTCGGCACTCTCCTTATCGGGGAACAAGGCAAAGGCGGCATTCCCGAACATCAGCATTGCCGTAGGTGCCCCGATTGCGTCGAAGTGATCGAAAAGCCTACGCACTTCGGGGGTAATGAGCCCTGACCGTTCATCAAAGGCCCTGCTTGCCCAGAGAAAGGCTTCGAGCGTCGGGGTGCAAAGAAGATCTGCGATCAGCTGTTCGCCGGTATCGTTGATACGTCGCCTGATATCTGGGTCAGAGAGGGCGGAACTGGTCGAAATTTTGCGATAGACGACAAAAAGAAGGTTGAGATCGTCGGAAATAGGTATCGATACCACCTCGCCTGTCCCGGGGGCCCCCTGTTTCTTACGAATTTCAACACCGCCGCAGAATTCACCAATGACCGTTCCGAGTCCTGTCTTACACAAAACTTCGGCTCGATGGGCCATTGCACCTGCCTCCTCTGCGGAGAGTGGAGAACCCAGGGCATGGTTAAGAGCCAGCGCCAGACTGAGCACCCCTGCTCCGCTGCTTCCGAAGCCGCTGCCTTGCGGAATTTCGATTGAATGAGATATTTCTCTGATGACAACATCCTTCAAGAGGGCAGCATCTTGAAAGAGGGAGATGAGCCTTTTGCTTACCACAAGGTCGCTACGTTCTTTGCCGTTTGAGCGGTAGATTGTCTTATCCCCGGCACTGTGGCCTCCGGACTGTGAAGCGGAGGATAGCGTGACCGTGGTTGTTACCCCTCTTGCAATGGAAAACCCGGCCCCGATCGAGCCCTTGCTGTCTATTGAATCCTCATCGTCCCGTATGGAAAAGAGTCCCGTTATATGTCCTGGGGAGAAAGCCTTTGCAGTGATCATAACCGGATCAACGATACTTCAGCAGGAGGGAAAAAGTCAATCGACAATCGATCGATACTGTGATATGAGATGTAGAGTGAGAAAATTCGGAAGCCTGTTTCTCATTATCCTGTTGTATGCTCTTTCCCTCGTTTCCGCCGATCCACTCTCTTTTGAACAAAAGAAGATTGCGGTGGGCGGCAGGGTCACGGGATGCCTTGCCGCAAGGCTCGTGCCGGCGTTCTGGTTTACCTCGCGCGACCGCTACCTCTACCGATATCGCGAGGGGGATGAGGCCCCTGTTCGCTGCAGGCTTCCCGATAGGGCCGCTTCACCTCCGGTAGAAGGGGCCGACGGGAAGATCTATCTTCTGCTGGAGGACGGCAGGCTTTTCGCGGCCACTCCCGGCTGTATTGGGGCTTGGTTATTTCAAAACCCAAAGGGATTTCTTTCTCCCATAGCGGGGGATGGAGACGGGACGCTCTATTTAGCGGGGAAAGGCGGAAACCTTTCTGCCGTGGCCCATACCGGAAGGCTTCGCTGGTCTTTGCAGCTTCCCTCCCTGCCTCGGAGTGGACCGGTGCTTGTACGAACCAAGACAGGAGAGAGACTCATCGTGGTCTCATGCGAAGGGCGTAGAAGCTATGCCTATGGTACCGATGGGATCCTACGATGGACCTTCCTTTCTGCCGGCGAGGTCCTTTTTCCAAAAAGCGATGGGGTACGACTTTTCTTACCGACGGATGCGGGAACCATTACTGCGGTGGATGATAATGGTGTGCTCATCTGGGAGCACCAACTGCCTGCTGTCGCGGCCGACTGTGCCGTCGATGCGGAGCGGGATCTGCTTTTCATCGCCGACAGGCTTGGCAATGTCACTTGCCTCGATGCCACTTCAGGTACTGCTGTCTGGGAATTCCCCGCAGGTCGTGCCGTCTTTTCCCTTGTTGTTCTTCCCGGCTTCCCTCATTCTGTGGAGAGGGAACAAGAGGCAGCCCTTGCCATTAGTGCCGGTGACGGCGGAATCGTCTTTACAGATAAGGATGGAAAGGCGCTTGATCAGTTCCAAAGCCCCGCTCCTGCGGCCCCTCTTTCGACGGATGGGCGAGGCCTTCTTCTCTTTGGAGGAAGTGATTGGCTTTTCCGTCTCTATCGTTTTCCTCCCGCTTCCTCAGCCTCTTCATCCTCCGAAGCTCCACGACAAGGCTCCGAGGACGAGAGAAAACCGAAATCTCTTTTTTCGATAACCGAGCCTCCCTTTGACTTTCATTATCTTCAATCCATTGCAAGCTCTGCAGATCGTAATGGCCAGGTTGCCGCTTTGGCGGAAATACAAAATAGGCTTGAATCCGGAAAACCCGATCGCGGCAGCTCCTATCTTCCTGTACTGCTTCACTATTTCGCAAGCGCCGCCATTGATTCCCCGATCAGGGAGGGGGGAGCCCTTCGAAATGATTTTCCTACTCTCCGCATTACCGCCGTCAGAATGCTTGCTCGATACGGGCATCCCTCTGCTTCTCGAATCCTGTCACGTTTGATCCGGTATGAGTGGGATCCCTCGGTCCGCATTGCCGCCTATCACGCATTATGTACCCTGTTGGACAACCCGGAAGGCGATGCAAGGGCCGCGGTTCGGGATCGCTTGTCTTCGATGGTCAATAGTAGAAAGGATGAGCAGGAAGTCTCTGCCGCCAGTGATGCGCTTTTTTACCTCGCCGCCTACCATGGGGGGCTGGAAGAGAAGGATCTTGAGCTGCTGCTTGCCGTTGCCTACGGCCCCTTTGGGAGGGAAACACGTTCATCGGTGCTGGATACCCTTCGACAGGGCGGAAAAAGACGATTATACTAAGAGAAACCATGGGGAAGAAGAAAAAGGAGTGTATGATGAAAGGATTTCCGCATCTGACGATGCGTTTTGTCGGTCTGGTAGTGGCCCTCTCGGCCGCACTCCTCCTACCGCTTTCGGCGCAGGAAGTGGCGACCGGTGAGCTTTTCACCGTTCAAGCCGGAAGTGTTGAGTTCCTGAACTACGAGGGGCCTCATCAGAAGATTGAGAGTGACGGTCAGATTCGGGGAATAGGTGCGGCTATGGCCGACGGGAGAAGTTTATCCTATCTCGGAAAATATCGCATCATCTCGATAGTTCCGAACTCTCCCGATCTGCTGGGTGCAGATATTGTTGAAATACTTGATGGGGCGCTTGTCGATCACATTGATAATGTGAGGCGCATTCTTTCCGGTTTTGTGGCAGCAAAGTACGGCTATGACCAGGAGAAGGCCGATACGATTGCGCTTTTTACCACCTACTATAATGCGGTCCACCGTGGTGATCTTGAATATGTCCGTTCCCACTACACCGAGGCGGTCCTCTCCCATTTGGATGAGAAGAAGATGGGAATCTCCACGAGCTACAAAGAGTGGCCGGGAAATACCCAAATGCTTATCCCTCTATCGCTGGATGGAACGGGGAGTGCCCGGATTTCCGCCGATACCGTAGGTGGAGATGAGGTTGTCCAGGAACTTCGAAGCGATGAATCGAAACAAGGGCTCGATGATCGAAAATCAATGGTGGAGTTGCGGGAAGATCAGCTTGAAGAAGATAAGGCAGCCACCGCTGAGGAGCGAAAGCAGCTTGAAGGGGATACTGCTGATTTGCAGCAGAAACAAGAGGCTGCACATGCTCAGCAGGAGGAGATTGACCGTCGTCAGGAAGAGGTTGCTTCGGCCCTTGAGGGGGCGGAACCTGGCAGCGCAAAGGAGTCTGAGCTGAAAGGGCAGCAGCAGGAGCTGGCGAAGCAGGAAGAGCAGGTTCAGGCGGCCAAACAGGAGCTCGAAGAGCAGCAGCAGGAGCTGGATAAACAGGAAGAGCAGGTCGCCGCCAAGGAGAAAGAGCAGGCCAATCGGGAAGAGTCAATCGGGCAGGAGCGCGACCGGATTGCAGGGGATGAGCAAAAGACGATTACAGAAGAAGAGGCTGCCGCCCGCCAAAAGGCCGCCGGTGCAACAGCTCCGGGGTTTACCTTTATGCATGTCCGGGAGGAAAACGGGATGATCCTTTCCTCAATGGTTATCTACGACTCTGAAAGCGGAAAAGAGCGGGGTAGGTCCGCCGTCAATGCCATCCGCGGTAGAAACGTCTATCCTGTCTCGGGTGGTTATCTTGCAGTTGTCGGCATAGATGCCCCTCCCAAGGCTGTGAAGCTGATGCTCTTGAATAGTGATGATCTTTCCGTGTCTTCGGAGAGTGAACAGCATCTCTACGGAGAAAGCTGGGTGCTGTTAGACAATCAGCGTGCGTATGTGGTGGCATCCTTCGGCGGAATATGGAAGATTGCTGCCTTCGACAGTGGCGATCTGAGCCTGTTGGCACAGTCCGATGTTGAGGTTGACCCGAATACGGTCATTCAGAAAACAGGAAAAAATATCATTGTAGAAGGCCGGGATGGATCACTCCTGAAGCTCGATCCAGAGGGCCTTTCCGTGATTCAATAATAAAAAAGGAAAATAGAGGAACACTTACAGGAAACGGTCCTGCTCTCTGTCAGGCCGTTTCCCTTTCTTCTTTTGTCCATCTCTACCGAAAAGCATGGAGAAGAATCTCTTAATTGCATTCCATATTCTACGAAACACGGAGGGATGCTTCAGTTTGTCGAGACGATTATAGCCGTCGGCAAGTTCATCGGCCGCAAGACTTCGTCGGTGGAGATTTTCCTCGATTTCAAGCTCCAGCATCTGTATTTCCGTTTCGACATTGACAACCCTTACCTCGATACTTCTCCAGCCCAGGGCCTTTGCCGCCTCCAGGCGGCGGTGGCCGGCGATGAGCTCGCCGTCTTGATTGACGACGATCGGATTCATAAGGCCGAAGGTTCTCAGGCTTTCCATAAGCGGTTTTAGATCTCCGAGTTCCTTTCTGATCCGCTTTCCAATATAGATCTCTTCGATTCGCTTATTCATATTTCCCATCCACTCAAGCTTATTCAAGCAACGGATTGTAATCGGGGGTGTCGTTTCCTCCGCTTCCGCTGGTTCCATCGTCGGAGAAATTGATATCGGGAAGCGTTGAGCTGTCAAACAACGAGTTGCTTGTATCTACATTAAAATCCTCGATAGTGAGAATATCTTGTAGATTACCGACCAATTCCTTATCCCGTTCCTGTTCAAAACTATGTATGGGGCAAAGCTGTTTTGGTTCCGTACCCGCAATAAAAACCTCTTCGATGGTATGGTCGCATAGTTTTGTGGGCAGCATTCCCGATTCGGCACAAACCCTGACGGTTACGATGCCAGAAGGCCTTTCGAACTCCTTTGGTTCGAGCCCCGCATGAATCTTTTTCATATATTCAGCCCAGATTGGTCCTGCGGCAGTTGCACCGGTAATCTCACGACCAAGAGAGTTTCCGGGAGTATCGAATCCAAGCCAGACTGCGGTGGTCATGTAGGGACTGAATCCCACGGTCCAGGCATCACCCCAGTTCTGCGTGGTCCCTGTTTTTCCCGCCATCGGCATGCCGTCGAATCCTCCCACGTTGATGCGCCTCCAACGCAGCGTTCCGAATTCAACGGTACTTTGGAGCAGGCTGACCATGATATAAGCGGCCTGAGGGGACATGATCTGGAGGTCCCTTCCTCTGTTTTTCTGCATTTCTCGCAGCCGTTCTTTTTCCGGTTCAAGAATGGTATTACCGTTTCGGTCGAGAACCTGGGTAATGGCGATCGGCTCAATTCGTTTTCCATGATTGGGAAAGGTCGAAAAGGCCTGCACCATAT
Source organism: Sediminispirochaeta bajacaliforniensis DSM 16054 (assembly GCF_000378205.1). Classification (NCBI taxonomy): domain Bacteria; kingdom Pseudomonadati; phylum Spirochaetota; class Spirochaetia; order Spirochaetales; family Spirochaetaceae; genus Sediminispirochaeta; species Sediminispirochaeta bajacaliforniensis. The sequence goes on from NZ_KB899428.1 coordinate 27,527, forward strand.
TGATAGGAGCTACACTGGTGACACCAAGGCCCAGTGGGTAGGAGCGGGGAAAGAGGACACGATCCTCTTTCCTATCTTCCATGCCGAGTAGTTTACTTATTCGGTCGATGGCAGTTTCGAAGCCGACTCCCTCAAGAACCTGCAGACTGGGTACATTCATTGAGGTCGCAAGAGCATACCGCAAGAGAACCGATCCGTCCCAGGTCCCAAGATAATTAAGGGGTTGATAGGAATTCCCCATATCGTCGTAGAAAACGATGGGGCCGTCATAAAGCCGTGTTGCGGGGGTAAACTTGCCCGAAGAGATCGCCGCAGAGTAGTAGAGCGGCTTGATACTGGAGCCCGGTTGGACCTTTGCATCGACAGCCCGATTGTATTGCTTTGTTTCAAAATCACTTCCGCCTACCATAGCGAGGATATGTCCGTTTCGGTGGTCCATGGTGATCAAGGCGCCTTCAATGAAATTTTTCTTGATCCTCGATGACTCTTTTGTCCCGGCAAATCGTGCAACACGCATGATGTCGTTGGAGCCGAACAATAGCGAAAGGGCCTCAAGGGGGGGCTGAAAGTTGCTGTAGAATGAATCTACAGCGGCTTTTTTCTGCTTTGCCCCGGCCACCTTCATATCTTCGAGGTTAAAGGTGAGGGCCAGAAGATCCGCTATGGGAACATAAACATCGTCGGCGATCGAAAGCCTTCTCCCTTTCAGCGTACGATATTTTTCATTGACGTCCACGAAGGCCTTATTCATGATCTCATCGGCGATGCGCTGATAGCCAAGATCAAGGGTGGTATGCACGATATAGCCGTCTTTGTTGATGTCGACAGCACCGTAGAGCATATCGTTGAGTTTTATCCGTACGTATTCCGAAAAATAGGGTGCCTTGCTTTCATTGTCGAAGTAGGCGCTTGCGATATTCGAGCGGGAGAAATCGTAATTGTTCCAGTAATTCTGGAAAGAGACATCGGCTTCCTCCCTCGTCGTAAAGCCGTTGGCAACCATCTGGTCCAGAACATCTTTTTGTCTACTTCTGGCCCGTTCGGGGTGATTAATAGGGCTGTACAGGGCTGGACTTGCAAGCTGTATGACGAGAATCGCCGATTCGGCGACGGTAAGCTCTTCAGCGCTGTGGCCAAAGTAGAACCGGCTGGCCGCTTCCACCCCATAGGCGTTGTGTCCGAAATACATATCGTTGGCATACAGCTCGAGTATTTCATATTTTGTCAGATCCCGTTCAAGTTGGAAGGCATACCAAAGCTCTTTAAGTTTTCGAAAAATCGATATATCGGTCCTGTCAGCATAGTAGCGTCCGGCAACCTGCTGGGTAAGGGTACTGCCTCCCGAAAAGTAGCTGCCGGTAAGAACATTCCATGCAGCCCTGGCTGTTCCCCGAAAACTGAAGCCATGATGTTGGAAGAATGTAAGATCTTCCCGGCTGATCAGGGCAAGGATCAGTGTCTTCGGCAGTTTCGTGATGGGAACGATATCCCGTTTCTCATCGGAAAATATCTCCGTAATGAGCTCCCCGTTGCAATCCAGAATCTGAGTTGGAAGGGCAGGTTCAAAGTTTGTGAGGTCCCCTTTTATATCGGTATTGAAGGTCTGAGACAGGACAAACCCCGTGGAAAAACCGACCACAAGTGAACACAATATTGTCAGCACCATGATAATCTGGGCCTGAATTCGGCGTTTTCTGGAACGAATCATAGCTGCTACAGTAGGGAGGAACGGCGGAGTTGTCAAGGGAACGCTAAGGGGGGATCGCCCAATACAATCCGACAAAAAAAGGCCGATTCGGGGAGAATCGGCCAGGTGGTGTGCCGTCCGCAATGCATAGTAAACTGGGAGGGGAACTATAACATTGCTTCCGACATTTTTATTATCGACTATGAAAGAGAAAACTTAATGGTCTTCTATAAGAATATCAAAAAAGAGCTCAATATTGTAGTTTTTTCCGCCGTTTACGGTGAATTTTCTGCTTAGCTGATAGTCTCCGAACCTGAAAAGCACCACATGTTCTCCAGGAGAAATGGCAGCCTCTTCCCCAATCGGCTGATTAAGCTGTTTTCCGTCGATGAATACCACGGTACCGGTCGGTGCACTGATGGTGTAATGGCTTTCAAGAAGTTCGGGTGCTATTGCCAATACCGTCGTTTCTCCCTTTGTGATGTTGAAGGTACGATTTTCCTCTGCAAAACCGTGAATGTTCAAGCGGAGAGTATGCAGGCCACTGCTGAGCTTGAGCTTTTCGGTCAATTCTTTCTCTGCATAGCGCTTATTATCGATCAAAAACTGTGTATCTTCTTCAAGCGGTTTTTCGACGCCTTCGGGAAGCTCTAGAGAGAGGGTGAGAAATCCAACATCCTCCAACAGAAGATCAACCGAAATACCGATATCGGCACTGAGTAATTCCGAGGGAAGCCCTTTCATGATGGGAACAATCTGAAGAATCAGGGGAAAAGACTCCATTGCTATCTTGTGGTCGGGAAGAATAATCCCCGGCCCTCCTTGCCCTAGTTCATCACTAAGCGGCAAGCGTAAAAGGAGCTTACCTGAGGGAGGGATAAGACCTTGATAGAGTAATCTACCTTGGAGTTGCTGCATCCCTTCGGTCGGAGCGGTGGAAAGTCCTCCATAGAGGGAAAGTGCAAAACTGTCCCTATAACGGAGAAACGGTCTGGGAATCGTCAGCAATACTTCCACGGACTTTGCAATGGGGTTTTTCACCGAAGGAATGGCAACCAGTTCAAAAAGCCTGAAGTGGCCTTCATCGCCCGGTGCAAGGGAGCTAGTCAGCTCACCCCTTACCGTTTCCGCATGTGCGTCAAAGGAAATCAGCAAGAGTGAGAGCGCCAGCATGACGGCAATGGGTGCTGTTCTGCTTGTCATCGTATTCATTTAGAAATCTCCGGTAAGAGATTTTGGGGATCCCTGGCCATTCCTCCAAAGCGGATTTCAAAATGAAGGTGAGGACCTGTCGACCTCCCGGTATTCCCTACGCTACCGACAATCATATCTAATCTCACGGGGCTTTTCAATTGTACATTAATGCTTTTCAGGTGACCATACACCGTTTCATACCCACCTTCATGAGAGAGTATCACATAGTTTCCCAGAACACTATCGTAACCGATCTGCTCAACAATACCGGAGCGTGCAGGCATAACAGGGGTTCCTTCGGGAACCGCAAGGTCTATTCCGTGATGGAAGCTTTGGTCCCCGGTAAAGGGGTCGCGTCTCATACCGAAACTGCTTGTGAGAATCGATCGCTTTACCGGGAGCCTGAAGAGGATCCCGAGGAAATAGGCCCGTTGAAGAGCATTAAATCGCTTTTCCGGGAAAAAAAGGAAGGGGCAGGAGCTCCCGTCTTCGTTTCTGATGAAAATATGCATCCCTTCGGAGGCTTTCGCAAGCATTGCAACGGAGAGAATCTCAAGATCACTTTCGGCTTCCGTCGCAAGAAACAGCCCGGGCTGATTCGGTATCAGCAGTGGCTCATCCGGCAGGAGGGAGGGGCCATCGAGACGATTAAGCGAGGCAAGGGTATCATAGGGGAGCGAGCATCGGGCGCTGAGCGAAAAAACATCTTCATCCTCTTGCGGGGTATAGCTGAAAAAGGCGAGTGGAGGGCGCGCATCCCCTGTCGCATCGGCCCGGTAGGATGCCTCGATATCATCCATCAATTGGGTAAATAGAGGATCTCCCCTTTGAAGCATTGCAATTTGTGGATAAGGTAAGGCGACAAGGGGAAACGAGGAGAGAACCATCAGCGCAAAAAAGGGCGATATGCCTTTTCTAATCATCAACTCCGTCCGGTTTTTACCCTTGTATCACTGAATAAAAGTCCTGCCACGCCAAGGGTGGGGAGAGCCGCAATGATTGCGGGAATGACCCTCGCTGAAGCAATAAAGCCTGCTACAAGGTAGAGAAGGCCCAAGAGAAGAATAAGCTCTATGCTTTTTTGGGTGAAATGCTTCACTTCCTCGCGAGATGTACCAGACAGCCTTTTTGCCGCTCTCCAGATAAGGTAGAGAGCTATCAAAGACAGTACGGCAGTCGTATAGACGACGGGATGCCGAGTGGCGATAAACCAAAGAGGAAAGGTAATAAGAAGCGCAAATAGTCCGATTCCCAGCAAAAAAACAAGAAATGAGACGATAGTACGAAAAAATCTGACGTAAAGGCCTAAGAACAGGGTTATCCCGTGTCGTTTTTGATTATTCGATTTCATCATCCGATTGTTTACCTCTTTGTTCAAGTTTCTGTGCGGCCGCTTCGTAGCGGAAAGCGTTTTCTTCATCTCCCAGCGCTTCGGCCAATGCCGATAGGCGATGCAGGACCTCTATTGCCGAATCGAGGCGCTCCATCGCCTGATAGATCATGAAACATTGGCTAAAGGATGTATAGGCTTCATCATTGTCGTTTCGCTTTTCGGCAACTATGGCGATGGCGTAAAGGTCGTCGGCTATGGCAAGGCTGCGTTCCAAGGCTCTATCGATCAGCAGTGCTTCCTGAAGAAGTTCGTCAGCCTTCTCATATTGTCGGCTTGCAGTGGCCACCGAGGCAAGCATGTAAAGGTTGTTGGCCTCTTCTTCCCGGGCCTTCTCCCGGCGATTAATGGCGAGACTCGATATGAGAAATTCTTCGGCTTTTTCCAGATCACCCTGCCGCCTCATCAAAATCCCACGATCGTGATAGGCTACGGCGCGCTCTCTCGTATACTGTTTTTCGTCGGAAGGGAGGATTTCTGAGGCCTCCTGGAGCAGTATACCCGCTTTCTTCTCGTCATCGGTTGCAAGGTAGAATTCTCCAAGGAGGATTTTTCCCCGGGCCTGCTTGCCTACAAGACCCTCCTTCTCCGCAAGCATCAGCCCGTCGGAAAAGGCTTGTCGTGCCTCTTCAAACTCTTTTAACTCGAGACGACATCGTCCAATATCGAAATAACTGTCAATAATACCCTCTCTGTTGTCGGCAAGAACCTGCTGTCGAAGAGCGTAGGAAAAGAAGGTTAAGGCATCCTTGTATCTGCCTTCGGTGAAATATTCCTTTCCAAAACTTGCGAAATCGGCCGCCTGAGCCTTTTTCCCTTTTGCCGGCGGCTGCTCCTTCGGCAGCGACGAGCAGGCGGATAAAAGCACTACTGTCGCGAGAAGAATGCTAAAAGGAAAACTGCATGTGCGAATACCGTTGCTCCCTTCCATCAAAACTCCCGGTCCCGCAACCCTCCGAAGGTTGTCGGCTGGGCGGTCGTTTTGGGAATCCCTCCCCGAAGCAGGGGGTTGTTTTTCAGCCCGGTAAGCACATCCTCGCCTTGGTTTATCGCATCGATGGTCTGGTCGAGCAGGGTGCTGATTTGCGGCTGCTTTTCATTGGCAAAGGCAAGAAGCGTCCTGATTTCTTCGGCCGAAGAGGCAAGCGAATGAAGGATATTGCTCATCATCTTATAGAGTTCTTCATTATCGTTCAGTAATTTCGCCACCGATCCCTGCGGATTAAGGAGCCTTGTAGCAATGCCCGTCGTATCCTTGAGACTTTCGGTAAGGGTTTCCACATTGTCGAGAATGGAGCCGACCGGAGCAACGGCACCGTCACTCATCTCTCTGACATTGGCGGCTATGGTGTCGGTCTCTCTAATAAGCGAACCAAGGGGAGCCGTGTTTTTTCCATGTACCAGATCGTCGATACTAACCAGAAGTGTATTCAGGGAATCGATTGTCGGCCCGATACTGACCAATATATCGGAAACAGCGTCGCTTCCCTTCGGGATGGAGACCAGAGACTGAGCGACCAGCCTTTTACCTTCTTCCATATCAAGGGAAGGTATCATTGAATTCTCCGGTAGCGGCGGACCCTGGCTCTTTCCCGGATAAAAAAGGAGTCCGCTACTGCCTATTCCCAGGGGATTGACGGCCAGCTCGAGAACGGAGTTTTGGCTTACCTTTGAGTAATAGGTATCGAATATATGAAAATCAATCATGACGGTATTGTCCTCAAGCAGGGTAACCGCATCCACCGCCCCTATCTTGAAGCCCTTCAACTTTATAGGCATACCGTTTGAAAGGTTGTTTCCCGATTCAAATCGGCTGGTAAAGTGGTAATCTTTTGAAAACCAACGCTGGTTGATACCCATCAGAATCAGCAAGCCGGCAACTGCCAATAATGCAAGAAGAACGAAAAAACCGACGACCTGTTCCGCAAAGCGGATGTGGAATTTCATTCTGGTGTTACCCCCGAAGCCTTTCCGTCATACTACCTCTGCCCTCATTCGGTGTCAAACATCTTCAAGCAGGTTGAGGATATCGTCGTCATAGCTGGAAACATGTTCCAGAACCGAAGCTAAGACCCCTTTTGTTACGGGATGACTACTTCTTTTTACCACATTGAAGGGGCCGGATTCTACGATTTTTCCCCTGTCTATGATAAGCAGATGGTCGGCCAGAAGCGAGATGAGGTGTGAAGAGCCGCTGCTGATGATCATGGAAGTTCCCTCGATCTTCAGCCTTTTAAGCAATTCCAAAACCCTTGCCTCCGAAGCTGAATCAAGATTCAAAAGCGGCATATCGACGAAAAGCAGCTTCGGATGTGAAACGATCGCCCGTGCAATACCGATCATTTTTTGTTCGCCTCCGGAAATCTGGCTGGGACGCCTTTCCGGTTTGTCCCGATACCCCACCTCGGCCATTGTTTCCAATACCTTCCCGGATAGTTCTTCCCCAGATATATGCGGGAAATGTACCTTGAGAGGAAAGGCTACATTCTCAAAAACCGTTTGGTTTGCCCAGAGTGCGGCATCCTGAAAAATAAAACCGCTGTTTTTACGAAAGGCCTCTTCTTCCCCTCGCCTGAGTTGAAAAAAGCTCTTTTCATTGACTCTGACGATTCCCGAAGAGGGTGTGAGCAGACCGGCGGCAAGTTTCAGCAAGGTACTCTTACCGGAACCGGAGAAACCGAGGATCACCGTAACCGATCCGGGAGAAAAAACATGATTAATTTCCGAAATAATCTCGGTATCTCCGCGCATCATACAGACCGAATCCAAGCTGATGGTATACACTTGCGGCTTCCTTAGAGATAATAGATAAGGGTGATCAATGCATCGGCAACGATAATCAATACAAAGCTTTGCACAACGGCCTTTATGACAACCTGCGGGACCTCGGTGGAGGACTGCTCCACCCGAAACCCGTTGTACGTAGCCGAGAGCGCTATGATTGCACCGAATATGAGGCTCTTGATCATGCTGGAAACAATGTCGGCCGAACGGATATGCGTAATCAAATCATACATATAATCACGCATAGGAATCGGTTGGATGAAGCTGGTAACAAAAAACGAAGCGATCAGGCCGAAAAGGTTAAAATAGATGTTGAGAAGAATCATGCTGAATATCACGCCGAGGAAGCGTGGTACGACCAGATAGGAAATTGGATCGACTCCCACCGAGGTATAGGCCTCGATCTGATGGCTTACCACCATTTGTCCCAACTCGGTGGCGATTGCGGTGCCTGACCGGGCAATGATGATAAAGGCACAAAGCAAAGGTCCCAGTTCCCGCATGATGACCGTGATAAGAATCGAATAGATCAGCTCTCCCTGGCCGAACTGAGGAAGCAGATCCACACCGTAGACGATAATGACACCACCCAATATCAAGGCAATAAGACTGATGACTCCCAAGGCTTCGACGCCGGTAAACAACAGCTGCATCACAAGAACCCTGTAGCCGATCTGCCTGCGCCTGAAAAAGGGAACCGATTCCTTAATCGTCCGAAGGAAAAAGCCGCAGGCGTAAAAAAGTTCCCTGATAGAGGCTATTACCCTATGGCCAAGCTCTTGAAACATGTGCCAAGTGTAATCCATGACCCATCTTCAGGCAACATGCTGTAATGCCTGCCCCTCCTTGTGCCGATAGAAGAACTATAGTTCCAAAGCGGTTGACACAGATACAAGGCTGTTCCTACAATTCAGAAGAGGAGAAGCAATGCCACGGGCTGTACAATATAAGGCAAATTCCATCGTCTACTTCCAAGGTGATGTTGCCGAACGCATCTATATTCTAAAATCCGGAAAGGTAAGTCTGAATTACAACGACATCGAAACCGGGCAGGAGCTTCATGAGTTGATCCAAACCGGGGAGTTTTTCGGTGTAAAATCTGCCCTTGGCCGATACACCAGAGAAGAAACCGCCGTTGTTCTCTCCGATGCCCAAATGGTAGTCTTTACCGTTCCCGAATTCGAACAGCTAATCATGCAGAATACCAGAATCATCATGAAGATGCTTAAGGTCTTTTCCAACCAGCTGCGTCGTATCCATAAGCAGGTCAGGAACCTGATCAGTTCGGGTAAGGAGAGTACCGATCCCGAAAGTGGTCTGTTTCGGATCGGTCAGTACTATCATCGGGCAAAAAAGTTTCCTCAGGCATTGTATGCCTACCGTCGCTACCTTACCTATTACCCTTCGGGAAAATATGCCGATGAGGCAAACCGCAATATTCCTCTCGCCGAGCAGAATGCCCAGGGATCTATGCGTAGTTCGGCTCCCGTGAGCGCAGCACCTGCCCGGGAAGAACTCTCGAATGCAGCCAAGGCTTACTACAATGCTGTGAGTCTCCACAGTCAGGAAAAGTATCAGGAAGCGTTGAAAGAATTTCAGCGTATTGCCTCGGATAAAGCTGATCAGGAGTATGCGGCAAAAGCCGCATTTGAGATCGGTCGCTGTTATTTCGCCCTTGGTCGGTACGACGAGTGCATCAGACATCTAAGCGGCATGATCAAAACCTATCCCAAACATCCGGACCTGACCGATGCCCTTTTCTACGTTGGAAGTTGTTATGAAAAAAAGGACGATATCCCAAAGGCCCTCGGATTTTACAAGAAAATTCTTACCATGGTTCGTGAGGATATGCCGATACACCGGAAAGTGAAGAAAGCAATTGCCGCAATGGGGGCTGCATCATGAGTCTTGACCTTTCAATGTTCGGACGTTTTGCCCAGACCTATCAGCCCGGTGATATCATCTTCTGTGAATATGAACCCGGCGATACCTTCTATCTCATTCAGTCCGGAAGGGTTCAAATCGTAAAAATCATGGATGATATCGAGAAGAACGTTGATATTCTTCAGCCGGGGGAAATTTTCGGCGAAATGGCTATTCTTGAAGAGGCTCCCCGTTCCGCTTCGGCCGTTGCCATCGATAAGGTGGTAGCTCTCGAATTCAACCGCGCCAACTTCGAGATCCTTATGAAGGGAAATCCCCAGATCGCCCTAAAACTTTTGAAGCTTTTTACAAAGCGTATCTATGATCAGAAGCGTCGCTTTATGATTCTTACCCTGGATGATATCCAGGCCAGGGTTGCAGACGTCTTTATCATGCTTGCGGAGACTCAGCCTGCAGACGATCCGGATGTAAACGAGCGGATCTTTAAGACCACCGTCGATGATATTGCGCACTGGGCCGGGATGAGTCCCGACAAATGCAAGCAAATTCTCCAGCATTTTGCAAACCAGCGCCGCATAGAGCTCTATGAAGATAGGATTGTGGTAAAGAATATCAACGATTTCGGTCGTTTCGTTCAGAGCCGCAGGCGTAATCAGCAGGTCGAATAATTACCCTTCGGTACTTGATTTTTTTCTCAGCATTGGGTAGTTTTTTTCAGCACGCCAAAGTAGCTCAGGGGTAGAGCAACGCTCTCGTAAAGCGTAGGTCGTGAGTTCGAATCTCACCTTTGGCTCTAATCTCTTGCCAGGAGTTTATGGAATAGCAAGTGGTTCTGTGGGTCATATCCTGGTTCCAAGTGATAGTTTACGGTGAGTTCGCCGCCATCGTTGTCGGCTTGTATTTTTTTCAGCCATTCACCAATTTCCACTTCGCCGGTACCGGGGAGCAGCAGTTCAAGGGGCGGCATGAGATCGATCGGCAGGGTATTCCCGAAAAACCTTCTCACTGCTGCCACGTCGGTCCCGCTTCCGGTATCGAGAACGGCTATGGGCGCGCCCTTTTTTATGGATTCAAGGAGGTGCGTGCAATTCCCGCAATGGTGGAGCCGTATCGGACCAATCGCTTTTCCGAGTCGCTTAAGCGAGGGGATGATGAGTTCTCCGTAATCACTAGGGCTTAACATGGTTCCCGAGCATTCTCCGATGTGGAGTCCTGTTATCGTCATCCCGGCAGCCCTGGCAAAGGTAAAAATCAACCTTGTACAAACCTCTTCGTACCAAAGAAAGAAGGATGGCAGGAAATCCGGCTTATCGTAGATCGAGAATAGAACATCCTGACCGAAAAATTTTAAGGCGGTAGTTAGTGGACCGTGTATGGTGGCCCTTCCGCCTCTGTCCCAGAAAAAGGGTGGGATGACGGTTCCTTCTTTTTTGAGTGCTTCAATCTCTGACAACCAGTTTTTCACCATCGGATGGGCTGTGAGTTCTCCCGGTTCCGGTAATGCTTGTACGGAAGTGATACCGGAAAGGGGTTTTTCTTCTATATCTGCGTCCTGGTCGGGATAGGCAATAAACCTGGCGCCAAGCAGCATGCCGATGATGAGGTTGGGTTGAATTGCTCCGACAAGAAAATCCTCAGGATGGTAGTGAGGCAGGGAAACCAAATTCGATTCCAGGTTACAGATGGCATATCCTGAGAAGTGCTGTTCCAAAAACGATGCAATCTTCAGATCGACCTCTTGTCGAAACCGAGGAGAAAAATAGTACTCTTCGCCGAACCTTATTCCCGTTTCTCTGTGTATCCATCCATTTGAGACACTTGCCGCTATCCTGACCACCTGAAGCCTCCTTCCCTCTATGATAGGCCCCTTATGGGCAAAGCGGAAGAATGATTTCTTCTCATACCCGAGAAGCCTTTTTAGGAAGAAGAGCGGAAAAGGTATGATATCTGCTCATACCTATTGTACCGGCTTTTGAAAAAAGTGCATGAAATGTTGTGGAAACTTCATACTTGTGGATTAAGAAATTCTTCCTCTACAATCACTTAGAACATCAAAGGAGTTTTTTTTGTGAAGCGTAAGAATACCACTATGGTGCTCCTCTTCCTGGGCCCTTGTCTCTTGCTCTATCTGCTTTTGTTTCTTTATCCCGCGGTAAAGGCCTTTTTTGTCAGCCTCTTTGACTGGAACGGTTTTACTTCGGACATGCAATTTATTGGTCTTGGAAATTTCCGGGAACTTTTTTCCGATACGCATTTCTGGTCGGTCGTTATGGCCAACAGCTTCGGCATCATTTTTTTCGGTGGGATTCTGACCTTTGGTATCGCCTTTTTTCTGAGTGGTCTTATTGCTACCGGTCCGAAGGGAAAGAAATTTATGCGTGGATTGATCTACTTTCCCTCGATTATCAACCCCGTCGCCGTCGCCATTCTGTGGTCGTTTATCTATAACCACCAGTATGGTTTGCTGAACGGTTTTTTACGGGTGATAGGGCTTGGGCATATTCAGCCGACATGGACGGCCCCAGACACCCTGTTTTGGGCTATTCTGGTTGCGCTGGTCTGGATGTATTCGGGATTTTACTTTGTGATCCTCTCTTCGGCCCTGGAGAGGGTTCCTGTCGACCTCGTTGAATCGGCAAAATTAGAGGGCGCTTCCGAATTCCGTATTTTCTTTACGATAAAAATTCCGATGATTTGGGACGTCCTCGTTACCACGATTATTTTTTGGTGTATTACCGCAGTCAAGGAGTTTTCCCTCCTGTATGCCTGGGGTGGGGGTGTGGATGTTCCGCAGGCAGGGGCACAGAACCTCGCAACCTACATGTATATGACGGCCTTCGGACGGAGAGTGACCATGTACCGCATGGGATATAGCACAGCCATGGGTGTGGTGATGTTTCTTATCGTTGCCCTTTTTTATCTTATCATTACCCGCCTCACCAGGCGCGAAGAAATTCAGTATTAGGAGTAAGCGCATGAAAATCCTGACAAAAGGACGTACTGCCTGGGACATCATAGCGAGAGTGCTTCTTTATCTATGGTGCGCTTTTTCCATATTTGTTTTTCTTTGGGTCATCAACAGCTCTCTGAAAACAAATCAGGGATTTTTCTCGGATATCTGGGGAATCGCACACTCACCGCAATACGGGAACTATCGAAAAATCTGGACGACCTACCATTTGGGAACCTACTTCATTAATTCGCTTCTCATCGTTATTCCCTCTGTCTTAGGCTTGCTGGCCGTCAGTGCTCCGGCCGCATATGTTCTGGCACGCAAAGAGTTTCCTTTTCGGAAGCAGATTACCAACCTGGTTTCTTTCGGCATGGGGATTCCCTACCAGTTGCTGCTGGTCCCTCTCTTTTTTCTCCTTTTTAACCTGCGGCTGATAAACAGCAAATTCGGGCTCATCATGGTGTACATTGCCCTTTCCATTCCCTTTACCGTATTTTTGCTGCTTGGCTATTTTCGTACCCTGCCCAAAAGCCTTGAGGAAGCGGCCGAGATCGACGGATGTGGTCCCATGCTTACCTTTTTTCGGATCATGCTGCCTTTGACACGAAACGGTTTGGTTGCCGCCGCCGTCTTGAATTTCGTGGGGTTGTGGAATGAGTTTTTATTGGCCCTTACCTTCATCAGCAAAGATTCCAACTATACCCTCTCCATGGGACTTTATGCCCTTCAGGGGAGTCTCCAATACACAGGAGATTGGGTCTCGCTTTTTGCAGCCTTTACCCTGGTGGTTATCCCTACCTTTCTGCTGTTCATTCTCCTTTCCCGAACCATCGTGGCCGGTATGACCATGGGGGCGGTGAAGGAATAAAATTCGGAGGTTTGAAAATGAAAAAGAGGTTGTCGATTCTTGCCTTGATCGCTCTGACGCTCCTCGGCTCTTTGTATGCCGGAGGAACGCAGGAGGGAGCTTCTGACGGTTCTATCGAGTATGTATCGATGTGGAACGCCGGAGAGCCCCAGGCAATCTTCATGGAAACAATGGCAAAACAGTTTGAAGAGGAGACTGGCATCAAGGTTGATATAACCTTTGCCGGTCGGGATGTCCTTACGAAAATACGGAGTCGCCTGTTGATGCAGGATGCCCCCGACCTGATCGATCAGGATTTTAGTGAACTTTCCGGTGCACTGCTCAAGGGTGACAACGTCCTGGTGGAACCCCTCAATGATTTTCTTTACAAGACAGAGGGGCCCGAGGGGCAAAAACAGATGATGGACCTTTTTGATGAGCATCTGGTGAAGCTGTATGCAAAGGATGATTCGATCTACTTTTTCCCATACGAATTTATCACCTCCGGTTTCTTCTACGACAAGACCCTTTTCGCCGAACATGGCCTTGCCGCACCTGAAAATTGGAAAGAATTTATCGATACCAATCAGCAACTTACAAGCACCGGTGTCCCTGCTCTCGCTCTTGACGGGAATATCTCATTTTACAATGCCTACTACTACTATTGGGCGCTTACCAGGGTCATGGGTCCCGGCCATTTAAAAGATGCTGCGGCAGATGCCAGTGGAAAGGTCTGGGATGATCCCGGATACCTAAGCGCCGCCAGGATGGTGTATGAATTGAGTGCAGGTGGAAAGAATTTTTTCCAGCCGGGCTATGCGGGCAGCAACTATCCCGCCGCCCAGGCTGACTGGGCACTGAACAAGTCGGGCTCTATTCTTTGCGGTACCTGGATCCCATCCGAGACAAAGGAACAGCAAGTCGACGGTTTTGAGGTCGGTTTTTATCCCTTTCCCGAGGTTTCAGGAGGCAAAGGATCAAGCGCCGATGTCGAAGCCTACCTGATCGGCTTTGCCATTCCTACGGGAGCGAAAAACATCGAGGGAGCCAAGGCCTTTATGAAGTATATAAGCAGAAAGGAAAACGCCGAAAAACTGGCACACGATACCATCAATATTGCGGCTCGGAGAGATGCCTCCTACCCGGATCTTCTTACCGAGGTAAAACCGGTAGTGGAGCATGCCGAGAATTTCCACGTCTCCTATGACGGCGCCATGCAGCTTTACCCAGAGTGGTTTGCCAATGTATTTTATCCCGCTGATAACGATCTCGTTTTCGGAAAAATCACTCCGGAAGCCTTTATCGCAAGGATGAAGAGTGAGACGGCAAGGTATTGGGAAAGTAAGAAATAGACAATGATTCGGCAAGGAGCTCTCAGAGCTTTCCGAGGGCTCCTTTTCTGATATGATGAACGGCAATGATCTATCTGATTCCTGTCTATCTGATTTTTTCTCTTATTGTGACCATACGGCAAAAAAAGGATTCCAGCCTTTTATGGTTTCTATTAATGCCGATTGGTTTTTCTCTTGCTCTTTTCGGTCTCATTCTTTTTACCGAATACGTCTCCTTCGCCAATTTCATCGAAAATCCTCTTTTGATAAGCAGCAATCTCTTCATCTGGAAGTTGAACTACTATCTTGATCTCTCAATCTTCGGCATGTACCGCCTCATGGATGTCGGCATAGCCTTGTATATGCTCGGTGCGATAGGTTTTCCCCTTTCTCAGCACCCCCGCAGGGGGCTTCTGCGCAAGGGCAGCTTTATTGTTGCCGTACCGGCATTGCTCATCCTTCTTGCCGATCCGGGGATCCTTCAACACGTATTCGAGCCCGATTCGGTCTTCCAGGGAATGCAGGAGATCCTGAGCGGCTTGAACATTCTCAATCGTCTGTTGAATATTCTGGTGAAGGCGGCCTTGATCACCAGTCTGGTTCTTTCGCTTTGGATATACTCGAAAACGCCGAAGCCTTTTAGAAAACGATCGGAACTGATTATCCTCGGGCTTGTTCCGATACATGTTTTGGTTTTTGTTCTCTTTTATTGGTTTCCGAGCCATTCGATCCATATATGGCGCTTGTCGACGGTAAAACTCATCAGTCTTCCGTATACTCGTTTTACCGCGTCGCTTATTTTTGTGCTTTCCTTTTTTTCGCTTGGTGTCTTAATCTATATCAGCATTGTCTATAACAGTTTTGCCCTGAATGATCAGCGCCATCAGATCGGCTTTAAGGCGAGGATGAAGACAGCCGGCAGCGGCCTTAAGATTTTTACTCACTCGATCAAGAACCAGTTTATTGCGGTGAAGCTCCTTGCAGAACAGGGCCTTGTACAGGAAGCAAGCCACCAACAGCTGGAAGGTATCCATGCAATCTGCGAAAAGACTATCGCAAGGCTCAATGCCCTTCCCGTGCTTCCAGACCGTATCGCCTTAACATATTCGCATCTTACAACCTCTTCACTGCTTGGACGGATCGAAAAGGAGTATCCCGATGTTGTGGTTCGCAATACCGTTCCGACGGCGAAGATGGTGGTAGACGAACATTATTTCATCGAGGTCCTGCGGAATCTCATCATCAACAGTAAGGAAGCCGTCAGGGGCGTGGAAAACCCCTACATCATTATGTACTGTAACCGCCAGTTGGATTATCTTGTTATTTCCGTCGAGGACAATGGCTGCGGCATCGACCGCGCCAGGCAGAAGCATGTTTTCGAGCCCTTTTATTCTACGAAGCCTTCAATCACCAATTGGGGAATGGGGCTTGCGTTTTCCCAGCAGCTTGTAGAGGCGTTCGGGGGAACGATGCGTCTCGAAAGTATGCCGGATATCTTTACTAAGGTCGAAATATATATCCCGGAGGCTTCAGATGAATGATAAAAAATCAATTACCTGTATTGTCGCCGAAGATTTTCCCGAACTCAATAACATCTATCAAAGTATTCTTAATCATGAGCCTGATATTCGGGTGGTTGCTTCCGTAACCAGCGGGCGGGAACTCCTTTGTGCGGTGGAACAATACCTGCCCGATGTGATCTTGATGGATATTGAGATGGAAAGTCCGACCGCCGGAATAGATTACTGCCGACAGATCAGTCGTTCCTATCCCGATATTCGGATCGTCATTCTTACCTGCCATGAAGAAGAGGAGCGGGTCTTATCTGCCTTCGAGGCTGGGGCTGTCGATTATCTTCTCAAAACGGATTCTATGTCCGATATCATCATTGCCATAAAGAAGGCGTACAAGCACAGTTCTCCCATTCACAGCTATGCGGCCCAGATGCTTAGAAAGCAGATGCGGGCGATGGGGCATTATAAGGAAGAGCTTCAAAAGTTTACGATGGCCTTTATGACACTCACTCCTGCCGAGGTAGGGATCCTCAAGTTATTGCTCGACGGCTATAAACAAAAGGAGATTGCAAAGTATAAACATGTCGAACTGGTGACGGTAAAAAGTCACGTCACCAGAATTCTAAAGAAATTCTCTCTTCGCAGGACCAGTGAGGTCGTTGAAATGATTCGTTCCCTCGATGCTCAGGATTTTGTCAGGCAATCGAAGTCGGTATAGCCGATAGCTTCGAAGCTATGAACGGTAGCCCTTTGGATTTTTGGACTGCCAGTTCCAGGCCGATGCCACCATCTCATCAAGCCCGTATTCGGCCTTCCAGCCAAGCTCTTTGTTTGCGCGACTCGGGTCTCCCAAAACTTCGGCAACATCCCCGTCTCTTCGGGGACCGATGACATAGGGAATCGGTTTGCCGCATGCCTTTTCAAAGGCCTTGATGATTTCGAGGACGGAGTAGCCCTTTCCCGTTCCGATATTGAAGATTGAGTTTCCTTCGGCCCCTTCAAGATAACGCAGAGCGGCCGTATGCGCCCTGGCCAGATCAACCACGTGGATGTAGTCTCTGACGCCTGTTCCGTCCGGGGTCGGCCAATCGTTACCGAAGACCACAACCTTCTCTCGGATTCCCGCCGCAACCTGTGAAACAAAGGGAACAAGGTTATTGGGATATGCGGGGTCCTCTCCTATATCTCCGGACGGGTGTGCACCCACAGGATTAAAATAGCGGAGGATGACACTTTTCCAACCTTCCGCCCCGGCCGTGTCTGTAAGGATCTGTTCCATCATCACCTTGGTCCAT
This sequence comes from Sediminispirochaeta bajacaliforniensis DSM 16054, assembly GCF_000378205.1. Taxonomy (NCBI): domain Bacteria; kingdom Pseudomonadati; phylum Spirochaetota; class Spirochaetia; order Spirochaetales; family Spirochaetaceae; genus Sediminispirochaeta; species Sediminispirochaeta bajacaliforniensis. The sequence continues at coordinate 44,406 of NZ_KB899428.1, forward strand.
CCATAGGGATTGGTCGCGCTGACGGGGGCATCTTCGGTGACCGGAACCTTTTCGGGATCACCGTACACCGTTGCCGAGGAACTGAAGACAATGTTTTCGACTCCGAAAGCCTTCATCATCGCAAAAAGGGTGAGGGAACCGGTGAGGTTGTTATCATAATAACGCAAGGGTTCCTGTACCGATTCTCCGACGGCCTTCAGGGCCGCAAAGTGGATAACGGCATCAATAGGGCCTTCTTGTTCGAAAACCTTCCGCAGGGCAGCCTCATCACGCAGGTCGCATTGGTAAAAAGGAATGGCCTGGGAAGCAAGTGCTTCGACGCGACGTACCGACTCCTTACTGGCATTCACCAGGGAGTCTACGATGACCGGCTGGTAGCCGGAGGCTATGCATTCGATGTTGGTATGGCTGGCAATGTAACCAGCACCGCCTGTTATTAATATCTTTTTCATGATGCTTGTATCCCTTCATAACAGGATTCCACGATCTCTTCAAGTAGGTGACTTTGTTCCTGCATCGATTGAACAAGCTTCATCTGGGTTCGGCAACGCACCAGATTATGGTCGGGCGAGGATATCTTGAAGTATCGATCTCCTTCGAGGTAGTCGGTGAGGAAGCGAAGGCCGACCTCGTAGGTCATCAGTTTTGCCCCAAAGAAGAGATTCGACCGCTCTTCTGGCAGGAGAAAACCGTATGTTGTTTCAAGGTAGCCCTGGGTAATGGCCTTGAACAGTTCGGGAATAAGACAGACCTTTGAAAGATCACGTTCGTCCTCTGCGGCGGGAGAGGTGGAGGTGCGCACCAGATCGCCGAAGTCGTAAGGGGCAAGACCGGGCATCGCCGTGTCCAGATCGATGACGCAGACCGCTTCGTTTGTCTGGGTATCGATCAACACATTGTTTAACTTCGTGTCGTTATGGGTAACCCGCTCCGGGATACGCCCTGATGCATTGAGATCCGTAAGCCGGGAAACCTGATCCGCAAAGGAGCGGTAGAAATCGATTTCCCCGGCTGCCGAATCTTTCCGTTTTAGCGGATCTTCTTGTAAGAGCTCCTCAAAACGCCGAAAGCGGCTTGGTGTATTGTGAAAGTCTTTGATGGTTTCGTGAAGACGCTTGCCAGGAAGCTCGGTCAGGAGCTGCTGAAATGCTCCAAAGGCTTTTGCCGCCTGATATGCCTGGTCTCGGTTCTCCACGATGTCGTATCCGACCGCTCCTTCGATAAAGAGATAGAGCCGCCAGATTTCTCCCTCATCGTCGCAGGAATATGCCTTTCCGTCGCGACTGAGAACGGTGGTCAGGGACCTTCTTGATGCGTCCGGTCTGCCGACTTCCTGTAGCCGCTTCTGGCTTTCGACACAGATGCGGTGGACATTCTCCATCAACTTAATTGGTTCATGGAACACATGGCTGTTGATCCGCTGCAGAATATAGCGCAGCGGCCTTCCCGCCTGATCTACGCTTACCGCATAGGTATCATTAATATGGCCGTTTCCGTAGGAATGTGCTTCGACAAAATCCCCGAGAATCCGGAAATTCGCACATACGTTTGCAAGGGCTTCTCTATTCATTGCTGTCCCCACAATGTTTCAGGATATGTTCCCGTCCGTATTGCCGCTGCTATTGCCTGCATAACCGCTTTTTTGTCCTCGGCATAGGTTACCCCATACCACCGCTCCTCTGTTTCTACGAGAGGTATCTTTGCATCCTGTTTTGCTATGAAGGCTTCGACAATGTCGGGAATGAAGAATTCCGCCTTTTCGTCGGTCCGATGTTGTGCAAGAAATTGAGAAAAAAGCGCTTTTGCAAAGGAGAAGATGGGAGGAGAAAAGAGCCACATGTTCATCGAGACCATTGTCTCTTCGGGGATTTCCTCTCCCTTCCCGTCGACCACTATTCCGGACGAGGCCCGCTGCAGTCCAAGGGTTTCGGTGATTGATGTGAGGTAGCCGCCCTCGCTCCGACAGATGCCGCGGGCTACCGTCCCGTTGGCCGAAAGGGTGTTTTTTAGGCGATAGGCTATCAAAGCGGCCTGAAGCCTTTGATTGTCGATTCCTTCAAGCCGCCTTGCGGCACTGGCAAAAGCCGACGGGCCGTAATAATCATCCGCATTAATGATGAGAAAGGGCTCGGTGACTTCGGCCGCAGCCGAAATGAGGGCGTGACCGGTTCCCCATGGCTTAGTCCGCAGGACAGTCCCCTTGTAGGGAGCGGGAATGTCATCGGTCTCCTGGAATACGTATGCGACTTCCAGAGTCCCTTCAAGCCTACGTATGATCTGCTCTTCAAAGGCCTTCACGATGTCCCGTCGTATAATGAATACCACCTTTGTGAAGCCAGCCCTTACCGCATCAAAAAGCGAATAATCCATAATCGTTTCGCCGTTGGGACCTATACCGTCGAGTTGTTTTAATCCCCCGTATCGGGACCCCATACCGGCAGCCATAATAACAAGTGTTTTTTTCACCTTCGTTCACACTCCATGCCAGGAAGCATAAAGCCATTTCAGAAAAGAAATACATATACGTTTTGACAAATAATATGGACAAAACAACAATTATCTATCACATTTTATCTATGCAGACCATTTCGGAAATGCTATTTACCAATGAGATGTTTCAGATCTTCGATCATATCTCCAAGGCTTTCGGTTTTCGTACTTCGGTCCTCGATAATACCTTCTTGGAGGTTGCCCCCCTTCGCCGAAGTCCGCTGTGCCGCTACTGCACCATCATTCAGGAGGAGTTGGGGATGCTCGATCGCTGCCGGGAAAACGACCGAAAGCAGTGCCTCCTTGCAGCTTCTACCGGAAAAACCCTATTCTATCAATGTCATGCTGGACTCGCCGAGGCTCTTTACCCCCTTTTTATTGAGGATAGCTGTTTCGGCTATATCATCGTCGGCCAGTTTCGCCTGGAGTCGGGAATTCCCGATGTGCTGCTTTCGGAGGTCCGCGACCGGAACCTACGGAAAGGGATGGAGCAGGCGTATGAAAGCCTGCCTTCCTATAACAGCGAACAATTGAAAAGTATTCTCCGCCTGATCGAGATCACGACAAGCTATCTGATAGAACACCGCATGGTAACGGTAAAGACAAATCTCCTCGTCGAGAGGCTTCTTTCCTTTATCGAGTCGAACCTGGCCGCCGGACCGGCCATGGCCGATGCGGTGGCAGCGGTCCATCGTTCCCCCTCTTCGATCAACCAGGCCCTGCATGCGGTTACCGGGAAAAGCTTCAAACAGCTTCTTGTTTCCATGAGGATGGAGAAGGCTGCCGAACTGCTTGTAAGCGAGGCCTCCCTTTCTGTTGCGGAGGTCGGCTGCCGTGTCGGCATGGATGATCCCTTTTATTTTTCCCGCCTGTTTCGTAAAAACTTCGGCTGTTCTCCCTCTTGCTATCGCAAAAGAGCCCGAGCGTAAAATCTTTGATTGTGTGCTATACTCGTTGAAGGGCAGAATCCGTTTCTGCCGTGTTAATAATGTTTATCGGTTTAAATGTATAAGGAGATCCAAGTGAAAACACGCTATGTACTGCTATTCCTTTCTCTTATCTTTGTTTCATGCTCTGCCTCCTTCGATAGGGATTTTGAAGCGGCGATGGGGCGGGAATCGGGCCCTGAGGTACTAAATGCCCTTCTTGCCCTTGACCAAAGTTACCCCGAAACATTGAAAGTTAAGGTAAACATCGGTGCGCTCTACCTTTTATTGGGACAGCACGAGCGGGCGGCCGTCTATCTTGAACAGGGCAAGAAGCTCGACCGCTGGTATGGAAATAAAAAAACCCGTTACCTCTTGTACGCAAATCTTGCCGAATTGTACTATGCCCAGGCCTCCTACCAGCAAGCGATAGATGCCGGCAGCAAGGCCCAGGAGCTTGATGAGAGCGATTCGGTGGGGGCCGCGTTTGTCCGGGCCAAGGCGCTTGCCGCTTTAGAAGAGTATGAACAGGCCCTCACTGCCTTCGATAGCGCTATTGAAAGCCATCCCGACTTGATGAATAAAACGGACCATGAGATCCTCATAAGCACGCTTATCAAGACGGAAAGCTATGAACGACTTATTATCGAGATCGGTACCTATGCGGCGACCTTCGGCTATAGCCCCGGCCTCGGGCTCCATGAGTCCATGGCGTATCAGCGCCTCGGCCGGGTCGAGGAGTCTCTTTTTGCCGCCTTTAAGGAACTTGAGTACCGAAGGTTCTATGGCATCGTGAGTGAAGAAGAGCTCTCCTCAAGTCTGGATGCTATGTCGACGGCACTATCCGCTTCTGATCTTGAAACCGATGAGGGAAAACAGCTGATCGAGGCTTTCCATTCCTATCTTGCGGGGGATTACGGCAAGGCCTACGAGGTGTTCCGTTTGACGAAAGCCGATACGAGCTTTGCCACATATCTTGTGTTGGCCACCTTACTGGAATCCGGCGAGGAGATACAAGAGAACTTCTCCACTTACGCCGATCTCGAGCAATACTTTTCCGATCTTCCCGGCTACTATTACCATGCATGGCGGGCATTGGAGCGTTTACCCTCCACCAGCTTCGCTAACGTACAGCCGCTTTTGGAAAAAACAATTCAGCTTGCACCGGCGACCGGCTTTGCACGGGAGGCGCGGATTCAGCTTGGACGATTGGTGGGAATAGAAGGGCCTGAGGCCGCTTTGGTCCTTACCAAGGAAGAGAGCAATATCCTCTTTTCCCGGGCCCTGTCCACCGGAGACTCCTCCTATCTTGTACCCCTCATCAAGCTGCAGGAGACAAATGAAAATATCTATCAGCTTCATGCCTATCTTCGATTGACCGAGGCGCTCAAATACGAAGGATTTCGTCGTTTTTGTTCTGCTCAGCAGCCGCAGCTTGGTCCCCTTGCTACAGAGCGCATGGCAAGCCTTCTCATCGTCTATGGGAAGTAGGCCTGTGAGAAATGGGGAAGAGGGCGAAAAACGAAAGATAGAGAAACAGCATTGATGCACCGACACCGAGGGCGATGGTGAGGGAAAAGGAGGCCAATATGGCCTGACTTTGGTTCCCTTTGAAAAGGAGTGGAATGATTCCCGCAATGGTTGTCAGGCTGCTGATGATGATCGACGGTGATTTTTTTCTCAGTGCCAGACCGATAGTACGGCCGTTTTTTTCTATTCCCTTGAGTTCGTTGAGCACCAGAACGCCGTTATTAACGGCAATCCCACCTACGAGAATCAGACCGATCAGGGCTGCACTGTCGACAGCCCTGTGGCTAAGGAAAAAATAGATGAGGGGCAGTGAAAAGGAGAGGGGAATTTGCAACATGCACAAGAGTGTGCTGGTGATCTTTTCAAAATGGAACATGAGTACGATGAAGACACAGGCTGTCGACAGTACGAGGACCAGGATGAGTTGTTGCTGCTGCCGTGCCGTTTCAAGATAGTAGGGGGCAACATATGAGCGATAGCCGGTGGGGTAGTCGCTTGCATCGGAGAGCAGTCTGAGATGTTCTATCGCATCTTTTATTGCATCCCGGGGAACCGACACCGACATGGTTGCGCTTCGTTCCCTTCCGAAATGATAGATGTTTCCCGTCTCCTGCCGTTTATCAAGCGTAGCGATACTATCGACTCTTGTGTAGTTTCCGTTTCCAAGGGGGACCGTCATCGAAAGTAACTGCTTGGTGGAGTATCCTCCCGCCTGCGAGGCAAAGAAACGGATATCGGCATATCCCTGAGGCAAAAGCGGCGTATACCATTTTCCCGTCACAGGGCCGGAAAGGGAGCTGAAGAGGTAATTGTAGATCGAAATCGGCAGGGTCGAGGAAAGGGTAAGGTAATCACTGTCGAAGCTTAGATAGTTTGTCGGCAGGACCTCTTTATAGTGAAAAACAATATCGTCATACCCAAGTTCCGCCTGGATCCTTCTGGCAAGATCTGCGTTTATGGCCTTCAGACGTTCCGTCTCCGGGCCCGTGGTGATAATCGACAGGCTTTGATCCTCATCACCCTTCTCGGGAAAATAGAGGAAAGCCTCTGGTATGGCCCGTGTAACGTTCTGTATGGCCGACCGTACGGAATAGTGATCACCGCCGGGGACAAGGTGTATGCTTGCCTCGACACGTTCCGGTTTGAGGGTTGCACTGAAAAATTTCACCCCTGCTATCGAGGAAATCCGTGATAGTGGGCCGGATGCCCTGCTTTGTACCATATCGAGGTTCACCCCCGGGGGAAATTCGAGATAAAAGCGAAAGCTTTCCTGTTCCGCCGGATCTGATTCTTGTATCTGCATACCCGCGGCCAGATAAAAAACGGCCAGGCAGATAAGCGGCAGAGCGATGATAACGGGGAGACGAATCCTGCTGATTATGGCATGGCCCTTCATAGGGGAGCTCTTTTCCTCAATCTTCACCTGTTTTCCCTTATCGCCCTCCATCGAAGCCAGGAGATCGGGAAGAATGAAAAAAACGTAGAGCATTGAGGCCGTGATCATCATCGAAATGGACAGGGCAATTCCCGCATAGGCCGTTTGCAGGCTATGCGGGGCGAAAATCAGCGGGAGAAAGACCGATATGGTCGATATCCCGGAGACAAGAATGGAATAACGGCTGTAATGGGACTCATCTTCCACAAAAACGACTCCCGCATCTATTACCATACCCGTTCCTACGGCAAGGCCCGATAGGGTCATGATGTCCAGGGAAAAGCCGAAAACCTTCAGCCCCGCGATGGTGATGACCAGGGAAAAAGGGATATTGAGACAGATAAGTAAGGCTGGGGCCGCTCTTTTAAGAATCAACATGGTCAAAAGGGATACGGCCAAGATGCCTATCCCTATGTTGATTGCCACCTGCCTGAGCGCCGACTCGATATGTGCCCCATGATCATAGACGATGGTGGCATTGGGAATCGCTTTCGACGCCTCCCGAAGTCCTGCACAGAGCCGGACGCTGTTCGCATCACCGGCCTTGGATACCGAGACGAGAATAGATGCCTTACCGTTGAAAAGGGCAAGGGATTTACGCGGAGTCTGATCAAGGCTGATATCGGCGACATCACCCATCCTGAGGTTTCTGCCGACTGGGAGTTGCGCTATATCCGAAATGGACCTCACCCTGCTGTCGACGATTGCCGGCAGATGATTTGCGACGTTCCATGAGCGAATTAAATTCCAGGATCCGAGGGCATTGTTCAGATCGGAAAGGGTAAGCCCGCAATGGGCCAGCAGCCACGGAGAAAAGCGTATTTGTACCTCTTTTTGCGGGGCCCCACCGATCTCGACCCTTCCCGTTCCCTCAACGTTTTCGAATCGGGTACGTAGTTCCTCTTCGGAGATATCCTGGTCGTAGTCGACTGCGAGAATAAAAACAGGCCTGGACTTCATGTCGCTTTTCAGAAGCACCGGACGTTGTACTCCCTCGGGCAGGCTTGCGTAAAGCCTTTCTGTGACATCCCTGACCAGAAGGTAGGAACGGTCAAGTTGAGCGGTATCATGGAAAAAAATCGTGATTGTCGCCGATTCTTGTTCGCAGACGGAACTGATCCGTTTTATTCCCGGGATGGACTGAAGTTCGTTTTCAAGGGGAGATGTTATGAGCCTCTCGATCTGCTCCTGGAAGACGCCCTTATACTCAATTTGTACGGATATTGCCTTCATACCGGTTTCGGGGAGATACCCCAGGTCGATTGATCTTGAAAAGATCAGACTAAGCAGCATGAGCGTAATCAAAAGAAAGAGTTTTCGTTTCGGATGTAGGCTTTTGGGGCTATTATCGGCTTCCATGTTTTGTTACGTAATCAAGGGCGGGAAAGATCAACAGCGAAAGAACCGTTCCTATAAGCAGTCCTCCGATTACGGAAGTTGCGGTATGGGCCTGCAGGGTCGCTTCGGGAGAGCCGTTGAGCATGAGGGGCAACAGGGCGGTCACGGTTGTCGCCGTGGTGAGAAAGACCGGTCGTAAACGCCCTCCGGCCATGCGTACCAGCTCTTCCTTATTCCTGCTATGGAGAAAAGAGGCCTTGAGGATGATCGTCGTATTGATGGCGGTCCCAAAAAGAATCAGTATTCCTATCCCCGAATTGATATTCAGACTCCTTCCCGTTACGGTAAGAAAGAGAAAACTGCCGCATGCCGAGAGGGGGAGCACGATCATAAGCAACAAGGGCGCAGAAAATGATTCGAACTGTGCTCCGAGGAAAAGGTACATAAGGACCAAGGCGATTGCGAAGGTTCCGATAATGGCCCGCATACTCTCGGCAAAGCTGCTTTGATCTAAACGTTCCCGTTTTATCCCCATTGTGGAGGATCGTCCTGTCAGCACTGCATTGTTGCCTTCCTTTACGAATAAAAGAATGCTTGGCACTCGGTTATAGCGGTACAGATCGCGCTGCTTCGGCAGACGCTCGAAACGCACCATGTTTCCGAGCTTGACAAAGCCATTCTGTGTCTGTAACGGTATCGCCTCGACTTGCCTCCTGGATAACCTGTCATATCCCGCTATCTGTACGCGGATATCGATCTCCTCATCCCGAAGCGTTATGGTGCCGACGAGTGAACCTTCGACAAGGCCCTTCAATGTCCCGGCAATTGCAGAGGGGGTGATGCCCGAATTTCTGCAAGCCAATTGGTCGGGAACCAGACGCAGTTCGGTGTAGCCCCCGGATTCTTCCAGACGAGGATCCGATTCCGGGGCCTCTTGCAGCAACTGGGACCGATAGGCCCGGGCCTCTTGCAGCACGTTTTCCCTTTCCCTGCCTGAAAATCTCAGGCGAATCTCCTTCCCTTTGGAAAGCAGACGCGAGATAGGATCCGAACTGTCGGGCCAGGAGAGTTTTCCGACTGAAAGTATTGCTGCCTCCCGTTCTATGTGTGCTTTGAGCATCGCTTCCCTTTTGTAGGTTCGCGGCGCATAAAAGAAAGTGAAGAATATGTCGTTCAAAGAAGATTCTTTTTTTGCCCGTTCGAGAGGGTTATCCGCCTCGTATCCGGTATATGCATACCCGCCGCTGATTCCTTCGGCCTCTCCTGTCGCTTGTAAAAATCTCTCTGCCGTATCCTCCACCTCATCAAAGGGGGTATCGGCCGGAAGCGACAGGGAGAGTTGAAGCCTTCCTTCCGGGACAGAGGGCATCGTTTCTTTCGGCAGCACTGTAGCCAGACCGAAAAGGGCGGCAAAGCTGATGATGATCAGAAGGATTATCATGAAGGGTCTTGCTATGAGGGCGTGCAGGAGCTTTCCGTATACGCTTTCCGCACGGTCAAAGATTTTTTTTGAGGATGATTCTTTTGTCTTCGGGGAAATCAGCACATAAAGGGCCGGTGTCAGGCTCATTGAAACCAGAAACGAGAAGATAAGAAGAAGCGAGATCGTGATCGCCAGTTCCCGAAAAAGTATACCGATGATGCCAGGTACAAAAACAATCGGCAAAAAAACGAGGAGGGTCGTCATAGTTGAACCAAATGTAGAAGAACCCATTTCGAGGACCCCCTCGGCAATAGCGGCATGATCGCGCCGACCCTGGATCCTTTCAAGTACAACAATACTGTTGTCCACGATCATACCGATACCGATGGCGATTCCCGTGAGTGACATCACATTCAGTGAAAGGCCGAAAAGATACTGGAAAAAGAAAATGGGAATGATTGCCGCAGGTAAGGATGATAAGAGTATCACGGCCGAAGAGATCGACCGTAGAAAAATCACCATGACGAGAAAGGCCGCAGCACTGCCAAGTATCAGCGAAATGGCAAGCTCCCTGAAGGCCGACCGAATTCTCTCCGCACCATCTTCGAGAAAAATAATTTCGATATCGTTTGCATAGTTCCTGCGAATATCCGTAAGTTCCCGGCGTAAGGTCCTCGATGCATTCAGGGTCCCTTCTTCCGGACTCGGCCAAAGAAAGGCACCTACGCAGGGCTCGCCATTATAGGAAAAAAAGGAGGTCCGCTCTGCGTGGCCCAGCCGCACCTCGGCTATCTCTCCTAATGAGAGAAAGCTTCTGCTTTCGACCGGAACCGCTATGCGCTGTAAGGCAGAAAGATCGACGGTATCGGTGCTTGCCTTGATCAGGTGTTCTTTCCCCCCCTCGTTTACTTTGCCGATGGGCAGTTCAAAGACCGATGATGCAAGCAGCGAAGGAACCTCGTTTAGCGCAAGCCCTGCTGCCGTACAGGTGTCGGGATCGAGCAGGACCTTAACCTCAGGGGAGGTAATACCACGCAGGCGTACCGTGGCAATGCCCTCGACCTGCATGAGGCGCGTTTTCAGGTCGTATCGTATGGTCCTGTCGAGCTCCTGGATCGAAGTACCCTCTTTGGGGCGCAAAACTAAAATGAATGGTGCCTCGTTTTCTCCACGCTCGGTGAATACCAGGGGTTTTTCGATACCATGGGGAAGGTAGGGATATGCCGAATCGATCTTTTCCCGCACCTCAAGGGCCGCTTTGTAGCTATCGGTTCCCCAGGAAAATCTCAGCAGGATGGAACTGATCCCCTGGCGGCTGAGGGACTCGAGCTCCTTGACTCCCGATACCCCGGAAAGGACATTCTCAAGGGGAACGGTGACCTGCCGCTCTATCTCCTCTGCCGAGATATTTTCGAATTCGCAGACAACTCTTACCTCAGGGAAAAGAATCGTCGGCAGATACTCGCCCTTAAGGCGGGGAAAGGAGACGACTCCGAAGAGTATCAGGGCGAGATAGAGCATGAGGGTCGACAGGGGGTGATCGAGGAACCAACGCAAAAACGATTTCACGGCGGCAGCACCTGCAAGGTAAGAAGGTAGTCGTTTTCCAGATAGTTGTCGTAGCTGTCGCAGAGGGAAGCTTCTATCCTGATTGTACAAATCGACGAGATGCCGGAAGCCATCTCAATAGAAGCGTCGACGTGAACGACCGACTCTGTAGCTCCGACATCTATGCTGTAGGAGGTGAAATCGAGGGATTGAAAGGCGGAAGAGGAGAGCGAGAATGCATCCATAAAAGATGAGGTATCGACGACCGCCCCCTGGGCATGGTGCAGGTAGAGATCGAAACGGGCACGGTCGCTATCGCTGATGGTAAGCGTATCGTTGAGGTGCAATTCTGCCGGTGCGGGACTTGCCGTATCATTGATGAAGATGATCTTTGAAAGGCTTAAGGGGAGGCTGTGGGGGCCGTCGACGAGAAAACGATAGGTTGAATCGATGATGTTCAACTCATAGAGTTTGCCGTATTCCAGCACTTCGTCGAAGATGATATGAAGAGTCGTATTATCAGAATTCCACGTATCATCATATGATATTGAAGGATTAACCGTGATGATATCCCGCTTTTCATCCTCGGGGACCGCTGCGCTGAAGGTAACGAGAAGCTCATCCGCTTTTTCAATTCCCGTTGTATAGGCCGTATCTGCTATATCGTGAAGGAAAAATCCTCCGCTGATATCCTCAACCGATGAAATTTCATAGCTTCCCTTATCCCCGGCGGTAAAGCGAAAGGATGTTTCTTTTGTCATTTGATTTCCCGCCAGATCTCGGACTCCCCTTAACATCTGTACCTCGTACTCTTCTCCCGTTTCATAGGGAACCAGGGGCGTAAAGGTTGCGCTTCGCCCGTCCGGGGACCATGCTATGGTTCCCATGACTTCCGGCGTGATGGAGAAGTTGTCGATAAAACTGATTTCATCGATTCCTTCGCTGAATTCGATAAGAATAGTCGCATAGGGATCGGAAACAAGATCGCCTGCCCGGGGACTTGTTCCTGTTATAAAGGGAGGATCGATTTCCTCTCCGGTAAAAAACTGATGATTGACCTCATGCAGCAGGGAATTGCCGTAATCATCCTCCGCCTCGGTGGTGACGGTGACGGTATAGACATGGTTGGAGGTAATGCCGAGATAGGGAGTAAAGATGAGCCTGTCGGAAGCCCAGCTGAAGCTTCCCTCCAGTTGCTGATCATCCTGGGAGAATATGCAGGCAGCCTCGGTTTGGGGCCGGTCCATGGACGAGGAGAACCAGATGCTTATCTCCTGTACATCGGCAGGATCGGCATAGCCTTCCGCCGGTGTTATAGAGCGCACCTCAGGGGCATCCATATGAAGGTAGTCGTCGATCATATGGCAGCCCGGGATAAGCAATAGAACGAGCACTGCAATGATACGTGCGGAAACCGGAAACGAGATGGCTTTCATGGCTTTGGCACCACCAGAAGCTGTTCGATGCTTTGCGAAAGGAAACTCCCTTCGTTATTGGCTATTCCCGATGATCCACCGGCAATAGTCATGAGATAGTAGTGTTCGCCGCTACTGGAAGAGCGGAAATTGGTATAGGTGGCGGTGAGGGTGTAATCATCCTGCCAGGAGTATGCAGCGGGAGAGGGACTGCCGGATGAGGAGAAAATTTCGGCTATGGATATCTTTTCCTGCACGGCCGCTTTTTCTTCCACCTGAGCAAAGGGGCGGGAAAAGCGGAAGCGGAAGGTATAGTCGAATGGAGAAGGCTCGGAGCTCCCGATACTCTGGGCCTGGCTGCTTGAGTATGAAGTGAGGCTGAAGGAGTTACCAGGGGCCACCCCCTCTATGGCCGAGAGTTCGAGAAGGGGAATATTGGGAGTAAATGTTTTCTTGACATCGATCCCCATGGGAATCTGATGTTCGTCTGTGACCTCCGCCTCTATTTCCAGCAGATATTCCTGGCCCATGGTGTATCCCTGTTCGGGAATGAAAACCAAGGCGTTGCGATCGGGATACTCTGCGGAAGGATCAGCGATCCAGAATGTGGTTCCGGGGCAATTGGGGGAGATGGAAAAACCCTCTTCCACCGAATCCTGGTCCATGGTCTCGGAAAATCCTATCCTGATTGCATCGTGGTAACGAAGGTCGTTGAGATCTTCGCTGAGAACGGCAAAAGGGCTGGCAGCTGTCCAACTATTTTCTGCAACACTTACATAGAGAATGGTGGGGGCATCGTCGTCATCGTCGACAAAAAAGCTGAACTGGCTCTCCGCCGGATAGGGTACCCCCCTGCTGTCTGTAAGATCTTCATCGATGGTGATGTGATACAGGGTGAGGTTTTCCCATTCATCCTCGGGAAAGATCAGAAGCAGCGTATCTTCCTCTTGCCAGCTATGCTGATACGCTATGGAGGGACTGATGTCCAGCCCCTCGGCCACACTTGTATCATCCATTGGGACGGAAAAACGAAAGGAAAGCTGGCTTTCTCCCGAAATAGTCGATCCGGGTGCAGGAATAATCTCTGTGATTGCAGGGACAGATCCCTCCTCTGCGGCATAAAAAAAGACAATCGTCTTACTGACCGTATATGTCCTTCCCTTATCATCCAGGAACTTTCCTGAAAAAACGAGACTGTAGCGCCTGCCCGGAATAAAACCTTCGTCTGGAAGAAATGAGACGTTTCTTTTTTCCCAGCTATATCGCCCCTCGAGTTTTCCCTCAAAATCGGAGACGGAGAATATATCCTCAACGCTGTACCTGTCTACCCCGAAATCAAAGGAAATGGTGGGGAACCGCCCCTCGGGAAGCAGGTCGTATGAACCTGAGGGAAAGTATTCGATCTCATCATAATCGGGGAAAAAAAAGAGGTTGCAGGCCAACAGACCTCCCGACAGATAGATCAATAAGCAGACCGGTAATAGGTGCCGGAGCCTCTTCATGGCAGAACCTCCACCTCCATACCGTCAGAGAAATCGGCCCCGGGAGTGACTGCGACGATATCCCCCTGGCTTATTCCCGACGAAATAACGGCCCTATCATCTTCCTCTTTCGCTACCTCTATTTGGGTTTTAAACAGTCTCGAATTTCTGACCAGAAAAAGATACGTCCCCGTTTCCTCCTTGATAAGGGCCGAGACTGGTACGACAAGAGCGCTGTACGGTATCCCTGTTTCGATGGTCAGACGAACGAACATACCCGGTCGAAGAGACGAAGAATCGTCGAGACGAATTTTCGCTGCCGTTGTTCTGCTTTCGGCGTTTGCATAGGGGGCGATGAAGTACAGTGTTCCCGTATAGCACCTGTCGGATAGATCGCTACGAATTTCCACCCTTTGTCCCTTTTGTATAAAGCGAGTCTCCTGTTCCGGAATTTCCGCCTGAACAATGAGAGCGTTTTGTGAAAAGATGGTAAACAGGGGAGTCTCGGTGCTTGCTTTCTCTCCGAGATAGATATTCTTTGCAGCGATAACCCCTTGTATGGGAGCGCGTATTTCCGAGCGGGATATAAGGAGGTTTACACTTTGAAGATTTGACCTGGCCGCATGCAGACGGGCCTCGGCAACGGTAAGCTCGGCCTGAAGGGTCCTGGTATTTACTTCGATCAAGACCTTGATCCGTTCCTCTTCATCTTGCGGAACACTCAAGCCTGCTTGTGTAATATCGATGTCGCGAAAACCGATATTCTGGATGGCCAGCTCTCCCTCGGCGGTAAAAAGCTCGGTTTCCGCACTCTTTTTCTGAACCAGGAGGCTCTGGAGTTCTTCAGCCGTCACTCCTTCAATCTCAAAAAGCTGCTTCTTGTTCTCATAATTCCTGCTGACCTGTTCCAGCTCGGCCTTCAGTTGCCCGATCTTTGCTTCGGCATTTTTTATCGAGATGAATTTCGCCTCTATTTGTTTCTTTCCGTCTTCCAGCTGTTGCCTTGCCAGCTCAACCGCTGCCTCTGCCGATACGATTTCTGCTTCCGCCTCGCTTTGCTTGATATCCAGCTCTTCGGTATCGATAAGCGCCAAAAGCTCACCCTTTGTAACACGATCTCCCTCATCCACCAACAAACGGACCACCGTCCCTTCCACCAGAGAGGAAACATCGGCCTTGTCGAGGTAGGAAACGGTGCCGAACGAGGAAAACTCCGATCGGATCGTTTCCTCGTTAACCTCTGCAACCGAGACCCGTTCAGTGACCTCCTCGTCGATTACTGTCGCCGCAGCGGATGATTGACGGGAACAAGAGGAGAGGACCAGGAGCAAGGCCGCGGCGGAAAGGGTAAAAAAACGGTTCAGGTTCATACAATAATCTCTTTCACCGTCTCTGCTATGCCCCTTACGCCGCAGGACTGAAGGAATGTAGCTTCCGAATTGTAGAGATCGACGAAACTTTCGATGAGCTTTGCCTCCTGTTGTGTAAGGGATACCTGCTCTTCGATAAGGTCGATTCGTGTTGCCTCTCCCAATTCAACCTCCTTTTGCAGGATGGAAATTTCTCTGCGGGAGATTTCCATCCGCCTCTGTGTGAGGGAGATCGTATTCATCTGATGATCGATATCGGTAAGGGCCTCTTCGATGTCGAATCGAAGATTTCGCTGGCGATCTTCGTAGGAAGAATAGCCTTTAGCCAGCTGCAGGGAGGCTTCACGCCCCGATATGAAGCCCTGCAGATTATCGAAAAGCTGAACAGAGGAGCTGTTTCCTATAGATCGTTCCTGTGGATTTGTCTTTCCCGCGCTCACATCTGTTTTGAACGGAAAAGCCGGAAGGTTGAAGGTAAAAACCATGCCGAGACTGTAACCGAATTCGGAAAGCGGAAGCTCTTCCCCCGACATAGAAAGCTCCAGTTCCGCATTGATTGATGGGATCCATGATCGTCGTGTCTGATCTCTTGTCGTCCTTGCATTTTCAAGCTGGATGAGCAGTTTCTGCAGGTCGCTGTTTTGATAAAGCGCAAGGCTTGCATATCGTTCGATCTCCTTTTCAAGATTTTTCCCCACAAGAAGAAAACCATGGTAGTCGGGGTTTATCCTTCCCCTGATAGAAGGCAGGCTGTCCGGAGGAATTTCCAGGATTCTCGACAATTGAAAGATGTAACGCTTTTCATCCTGACGGGTTGAGGCAAGGGAGAGGTCGATTTCTCCCAGCTGGGCCTCCATCTCAAGCAGATCAAGCTCGGTAATCATGCCGAGGCGATGTTCCTGCCGTGCAATGGTTATTTGTTTGAGGACGATCTCTCTTGTTGCCGATTGTATCTCCAGAATCCTCTTGTTTTTCAAGAGATTTGTGCAGATGGTGATTACCTGCAGGGCCAGCTGTTCTTTTATCTCATCGGTTTCTATGTCGCTAAGATAGAGCTGCGACCTCAGGTTCCTATACTGATAGGCGAGCTGTCCTCCGTCGTAGAGCAGCTGATCGACGGAAAATGTCGCCTTTTTGATACGGGAATCCGCACTGTCGTAGCTTACCGAATCACTTTGGGAGTAATCGATTCCGAGACTCGGGAGAAAGTTCCTTTTCTGTATTGCGATCTTTGCCCTGGCAATTTCCCTGTCTATACTCCGGTAATTGATCTCGTCACTTCGGGACAGGGCAAGCTCTATGGCTTCGTGGGGTGATATCGACGATAGTTCCTGGGCACAGAGCACGGGTGTGTGGAACATGCTGAAAAGAAGGGCCGCAAACAGGATCATCGCACTACCGTTTTTACGCCTTTCCTTACGATTCGGTACAGGTATGAGGCCGATTCGATGGTATGTTCGGTCTCCTCGGAAAAGAAGTAGCGCCGCACAACTTTGCCGTTTGCCTGGTCCGTGAGTTGACAGCCGAGGGATACGGCATGGATTTTACGAAAATCCTTGACGATATCTCTTTGGTCGATCCTGAGATCCAAACGATATCGAGCCCCTTCCTGCAGCGTATAGCGAGTTCCCAGTTCCATCAGCATTGCATCACGGGCAGTCTTTTCGGCCGGAGGCTTCTCTCCGGAAAAGGAAAGGTCTATGGTTCCGGGATAGACGGTTGCCTCTTCCTCGATAGGTGAGATTTCTTGGAGCTTCGAAATCGAGGAGGGGTTGAACAGGGTGCCGCAGCCGCCGAAAAGCGGAAGCAGGAAAAAAAGAAGCAGGTATCGCGTTTTTGATTTCATTCGGTTTCCCCCGATTCGAGCGTTTTTATGATGGTATCGAGTGCAGGACGAAGCGAACTCTCAGGCCCCGCAAAATCGGCGGCCTTTTTATATTGTTGCAGACTCGGCTCCCATAGGCCGAGACTCCGATAGAGCTCTCCCGTCTCTATATAGAGTTCCACCCCTCTTTGCAGGGAGGCCTCGGCACGGCTATAAGCCTTTAAGGCCTTATCGATGTGGCCGTCAGCCCGGTACGCCTTTGCCAGCAGGAACTGCAGTTCGTAATCCTCAGACGAAAGGCTCAGGGACTTCTGCACATACTCGATGGCCTTTTGCGGGTTTCCTGCGGCCAGATAGCTTCGACAGAGCCATTTTACCGCATCGATGTGTTCGGGCCGCTTTCCGGCCACCTCTTCAAGGTAGGATATGGCCTCATCGGTTTCTCCAAGGAAAAAACAGCTTTTTCCGAGCATGACACTGTTCTGAGAAAAATGGGGGTAGTCATGATGGACAGATACGAAGATATCTCGGGCGGTACGGTAGTCGCCGTTTTGATACCGCCGCTTCCCCTCGACATAGCGCGTAGCTGCCTGCTCAGAAGGGACGGAAGGCGAACATGATGAGAAAACTAATAACAGGAATCCGCATATACACAGGTACATTGCGGTTGCTATAACCGAAAAACGACTTCTTTTTTTCAAAACATTCTCAAAAAGACATTATTGGCTCAAAATTGTCTGTGCAGTATATAATGATGAAATTTCGTCGTCAAGCGAAAGGGTGCAAAAGTTTTGACAGAGAAAATGTGTTACTACTATAATGAACCAGAATTGAATAAAACGGTTATGAAAAAGCGTGTATAGATAAAGGTGGTATTCTATTATGAAAAAAACATCGTTTCGCTCAACGCTTGGGCGCTGTCTTGTATGGTTTGTAATCCTGAATCTAAGCGGAGTTCCCACACTTTTTGCGCAAAGCTTTTCCGATCCACAGTTCGGGGCCCGGGTCCTCTTTGATCGTGCCGATCGTGCATCTGATCTTTCCGAATGGACGAATATAGCCGAGGATGGCTTCTCTGAGCTCTCCGAAAGCGAACAGGTAAACTTCGAGGCGCTGCTTGAAGATCGGCTTCTCCGTTTTTCGCAGGACAATTTTCAGCAGCAGATGGAAAAGGTGGATATCGCCTTGCTCCTGGAGCGTCTTGCGGAAGTAAATAAGCATCTTCTGTATCAGACGGATGAAAACGGAGCCATCCTCTACGATGCATCCGGCGACCCTGTTATGTTCGATATAGAGAACTATGATAAGGACCAGGAGGATTGGGATGAAGAGGCCGCTGCTGTGGTAGCAGCCGCCCTTGCTTCATGGCAGGAGGATGCCACGTTTCTCGGGGATGAAATGGCTGGACTCGTCTCCGGCCGCTACAAGGCTATCGTTGATGAGGCGCTGACCACCTCCCTTGCCGAGTATAAAAAGTCGGCGCAAAAGGAACTTGAGGCCCTGGTGGGAAAAAGACGTACAAGTTTTGCCGCTTTGCGTAAACAGGACACCTACAGCCTTCGTCGTAAGCAGGAGGAGGAAAGTGCCGGTGCCCTTGCCGAAACTCTTATTGGTGATACCGAGAAAGAGCTCGAAGCCTCCAGACGGGGACTTCTCGACGGACTTGAAAAGGTGACCGAAGCCCCTGCAACGGAGATTTCCTTACGCATGCAGGATTGGGAAGAAAGTTTTAAGGAGGAATTCGAAAAAGCCCTTGGGCGCTGGGATGATGCGGAAAGCCGTTTTCTCGAAGAGCGAATCAGGTGGGAGCTTGATGCCCAGGACCGCCTTGTGAGTGCCGAAGAGAGTTGGGATAAGGCCTTTACCGAGTTTGCTTCTGCCAGGAGCCGGTGGGCGGAGGAGATCAGTGCGGTCATTGAGGAGGGACGAAGCCTCTGGGAGGAAAAGCAGGCTTCTTTCAGCAGCGAATTCAGCGATGCCGTTGCCGGTCTGGAGGCTTCTGCCAGTGGGGAGCTTGAGAAGTTTAAGGCGGAGATCGACCAGGCCCTTTCCACCTTTCGTTCAACCGTCGGCCTCCAGTCCATGGCCGAACAGTACCTCGAATACTATGAAAGCCGTAGGGCTGATGTTGAGGCCTATCGGGACGAACTGCGTCCCGCCCTTGATAAAGCAGAGGTGGCGTATACCAATTACTTTCTGCCGGTACAGTCACGCCGTGACAAGAGTTTACGTCTCAAAGAGTATTTCGATGGAGGGGCTGCCCTTCCTTCGGCATCTGCGCGGGACGAAGACCTTGATTGGTATGTGGATGTCATAGAGGAAGCCGAGGAATCTCGTTTCCGTTCCTTCGGTTTTTCCAAAGACCAGGCAGCAATGATGTGGGTATACGATATCGGTGAAACTGGGGTCACCTTTGGTATCAAGAACTTTTTTTCAGGGCATACCTCCAAAACCCTTAGCCATAAAGAGCTTGCCGAAAAGCTCTGTGCCGTGTACCAGGCTAGCTATAAAAATAACATGTATCGGGAGGCCGAGTATCAAAAACAGTACGAACTCTACCATGCCAGGGACGCCGAAGAAGAGGATTACCAGCGGGAAATCGAGGCGTGGAAAGGCATCCTTGAAACCGCACTTTCCGCCCGGGAAGGTGCCGAAGCGCATCTCTACGATTTAGAGGACTATGCATCGGGCTATGGAAGCGATCGGGGGGAATACTCGGTGGCGGGGGATAGCTATGAGGCGGAACTTGCCCGTCTCTCCAGAAGGGTTTCCTATTTACAGGGGCAACTTGCGGTATCGGAGGCGGTCATTGCGTATGTACATGAAGAGAGCTCGCTGAGGCCGACCGAGGCGGAAACGGCGGCCGAGCTGGAGGCCTCGGCCGAAAGGCTGGAAGAGGCCAGAAACGGCTATAATGCGGCCCAGGAAGCGGTGCAGGGGCTTATGGCGGAGATGGAAAGGCTCCAGGAAGAGATGGACCAGATGAGTGAATCCGCCATCGCTCCGGCAGAGGAAGCCCTTTCGGAAGCAAGAGAGCTCTTTGAGAACGCCTGGAGCGTCTATACGGCAAACGATACGGCTCTTCTTACCAGCGTTATCAACGATATGGAACACGAGATCAGCTCCTACTATCTCGAAAACGGCAGGTTCGATCTCTATATGGACTATTTTACGGCGGCCGAGCTGTGGAACCGTAATAACGAGGAGGAAGAACAAAAAAGCCTTCTTGAAGAACTCGATGCTTCATCCCATGAATTGGAGGAGTCGCTTGCGTCCCTTGAGGAGTTTCATATCAACTGGGAAGCTTGGGACGGCTCCCTTTTTACCGCAGCCCTTGCCGATGCCGGTTTTCAGTTTCCCGAGGAAAAACGGTCGGAGCTTAGCGCCCTCTTTGATGCAGGAAAGAATAGCGGCGGCGAGGGACAACTGGCACGGGCCTGCCTGGAAGAAGAGCTTGCTTCTTACCGGAATAATATCGCTTCTCAGCTGGCCTATAAGCAGGCTGCAGGGACGATACTGGAAATAGAGAATTTCGATGCCTGGGGGGATGAGGCAGGATGGCTGGCTTGGCTCCGGGAGGATGCGGAGGCTGCGGAGAACGGTTACCTTGCTGCCAAGGCCTCCCTTCTTCGTGACGCTCTGCGTTATTCAGATGGGGAGGACGATGAGGAGCGTGCACTGTTGGCATCCTATCTCAAGGCCCTGTATCCGGATGAGGCCGAACGTGCAGATCTGGCCGATGCCTACGACGACTTTGCCGAAGGTTTGACCCTGGTAGCCGAGGGCTCCGTGAGCAGAGAAGAGGCGGTGGAGGGGATTGACCCAGCACTGCTGGAGTTGTTTCACGACTTTGTGGACAACGGGGGCATTGCCGTGAAAAACGGCTACGATCTGAGCAATCCTTTTTTGAAGGATGAGCTTTCTCGGCTGCAGGATAAAAGGGCCCTTGTCTCTGCAGCGGATGAGTACGGCGCTCAGATGATTCCCGTGGCCGATGCTCATCGGAATTCGATGCAGACAGAGCTGCTCGGACTTTTTTCCTTCGACAGGGAGGAGGAACCATACCTGTCGAATAGTGATGATCTTGTTCTGCTTTTGTCCGATATGTACAAGGCTGGTGAGATTCCCGACTATTTTGAGGATCGGGTCCTCTATTACCTCGCCTCCGTAGCGGCCCGGGACGAGATTGACCTTTCTGGTGCAGAAGAGCTTCTTGGTTCGGCGGACAGCGGGCTCTCTGCAGCCCTCGAGGCGATGCAAAATACGAGCCCCGAAAGCTATCAGGAGCTGGCAAAGCTTACCAGCCTTGCTGCAAGTCTGGAACTGGAGGGTAGCGAAGAGCTTCTTCTCCTTGCCTCGGCCGCGGTCGTGGAGGATGCAACGGCTTTGGGGCAGGATGCGGGCGAGAGTTTATCGGCCTATCTCCTTCTGTGCGGTTTCCCTTCCGATGCCCTTTCCCTGGATGAGGTTCTGGCCTTCGATCCTGACTCGTATTTTTCCGACCCGGAAGAAGGCTATTGGGCCTATAGAGACGGAGATTACCGTACGGCCGCCGAGGCCGCTTCAGAAACGGATAACCCCTTTCTTTTCGGCCTTACCGCCGCGCTTTTGGATAGAAATGGCGAAGATTTTTCGTTATCGGACCTTGCCTTTGGAACCGCCTCATGGTACCGGCAGGCGATCGACGGCGATATTACCGCCTATTATGCCGGTGCGCTTGCCTCGTATAAGGCGGCATCGGCACTGGCGGAGCTTGAAGGCATAGTGATCGAGGGGGATGATCCCTTTCGCGAGGCCCAGGCTGGGTACGACTTGCTTTCCTCTGCCTTTACCGTCATGAATGGCGAATCCCCGGAGGAAGAAGGTGAGAGCGACTATGCAGCGGCCGCCGCTGCGGTGGAGAGTAAACGAAGGTCCATAGCAGACGCCGAAGAGGATCTTGTGGATCTCAAGACACAGCTTGAGCACCAGCGTGAAGAAAAACTGGCCTATTTGCGGGATGTGGTGACTCCCCGCCAGGAGGCCCTTTCGATGGCCCAGGCCGCATATGACGAGAGCCGGGCCAATTATGGCTTGCTGCTGGACGAGTACCAGGCCCTTGCCGCCTCTTATGGTGAAAAGAGCCTGAGCGTGGATGATGCCTATTCGGCTTTTTGTCAGGCCCGCCTGGAATACCAGGCGGCGAATGAGATCTATGACTATGCATCGGGAGGTTACGATCTGCTCGATTCCGGGCCCCAGGTCCTCTACCAGAGTAGGCAGAAAGAGTATGAGGATGCTCATGGGCTGTTGGCGTTGATGGAGGGGCTGGAGATCGAGGATAGTTCGTTCTCCGATACCCTCGATCCCGATTACCTGGCAAAGCGGGATGAAATCAAAGGGCTTCAGGAACAGATTAGCTATCTTCTTGACGCCTATTCCACCATGGAAGAGAAGGTCGCCCGTACCAATATCTTGATCGGGAATGCATATACCGAAAATCTGGAAGCGGCCTTCGATCTTTTCGATTTTCCCTGTGGAGCCGATGGGTTTATCATTGATTACGATGCGTCTTCCGACCAGCTTAGCGATTTTACCCAGGTGGAGAATGGCGATATCCTATCCTCGGTGGAGGCCTATTTCGACGGTGAAGATGAAGATATCGCAAGGAAGTTTTCCCGGGACATCACCCTGTGGCTCCGTGCCTTGAACGAACACGGGGATCCCGCGGCACTGATGCGACGGTTCGGCCGTGCCTTTTTCTATGAGTTTTCCGAGGCAAAAGAGGACGGTAAATATCTTGTAGATGTTTCCGTTATGGGGGGCTCGGCCTTCAAAACCCTGGTGGATGATTATGTTCATTTTCGTCGCACCGTATCTGTTCCGAGCCCTCTGGGTGATGGTGATATCGAAAAAGAGGTCTCAATAAATGGCCGCCAGTGGCTCAAGGACCAGAGTGCATCCTCCTATACGGCGCTCGCCTCCGGCGATGAGGAGATGCAGCGCCTCTATGCCTTTTACAAGACGATGCTCCGGGGAGGAAAGATGAGGAAGACTGTAAGTGATGCTATAGACCACGAGTTGAGCTATCAGATTTCCTCGTATGTGGATAAAAAGGCAAAAAAGCTTCAGAGAAAATATGGCAGGTGGTACCGGCCCTTAAAAAGAAGAAAGTCCAGAAGAATCAGGGACCTTCGAAGGGCCCTTCCCTCTTATTCGGCCCAAAGGGATGGAAGCCGTTCGCTGATTGCCGATACCCTGGAAACGGCTTCTTCTTCCTATGACCAGTACGCTAGTGAAAAGGAGTATCTGAATCAGCTTCTGGGAAACAAAGGCGGGACCCTTGCCCAGAGCGATCAGCTTATTGCCCTCATCGAGTCTGAAACCGACAGACCGCTTTCAGATGCTCAGAAAGAGTATCTTACCATACAGTTTTCAAAGCTTTCCGATGGAGAGCGCTCTTCCAACTTTACCGCTCTGGAAGGCGTGAAAGAGGCTATGGACGGAGAGATTGCAGGGGCTACGCAAGAGCTGGGGGAACGGGTTGCTCTGCTTCGAAGCGAAAGAAGTGCCCTGCTTACAGAATATACCCGCTTGCAGTCCGAAGATGAGAAGGATTGGGATGCCATCAAAGAGGTCGCGGTACAGCTCTACCAAGATCCTTCGTTCAGCGAAGAGGATTATTTTGATGCTGAACTAAGCTTTTCCCGGGGGACGGAAAGCTACGATCCTTCCGGGGCCGCCGAGGTGCTATCTGCCTACGGAGAGCGCCTTGCCTCCTTTTACGAATATCGTCTTGGCCTTGCCTCGGGCTTGCAACTGGAAAAACTCTACACCGAGGCAGAGGACCTGCAGCGTCAGCAGCTGGCGTGGGAAGAACAGACGGGAGAGCTTTTTCAGGTGGGAATGGCCGAGTGGATCGACGGTTATAAAGTGCTTCTTGGCATGAGAAAGCGCTGGCAGGACGAATATGAGCGTGATTACGTCGAAAAAGCGACGGTGTGGCAGGAGAAGTACGACCGGCTGGTTATGCTGAAGAACGACTGGGCCAATGAAGCGGCTGATGCAGCGGTGCGGACGGGAACGCTTGCGAGTGCGCGGGAACTGGGGCTGGATGCAGATGCGATGATAGCGGAGGCGGAAGGGCTGTTAGTACCTGATATCTCTCTGAAGGCGCCGGACCTTGAGGATGTGACGGCCCGGCTGGTGGATGGAATGACGCTGGGGCGGGTGATGGGAAAGGCGAAAAGTCTGACGGCGCGGCTTGGGACGGATACGGTACTGGTGGCGGCGATGCTGCCGCAGATGAGGGGAATAAGCGGGTCCTTACGAAAGCTTGAGGCGTATGGAGACGAGGTTGGTCAGGAAGTAAGGGAACACGTGGCAGTGGCGCAGGCCTACCAGCTGAGGGAGAGTGTGGAGAAGGCGGAAGAGAGGATACGGGAGCAGGTGGCCAGCGCGAACAGGGGTTTGGAGAAGAACCTGGATAAGACGATGACGGTGGCCGGTTTTCGAAGGAAGGGGAGTAATTACGAGAGGGAAGCGATAGTAGACTCGACGATGTGGGCGACGGAGACGGAGAAACAGAGGATAGGGGTGTACGAGTACTTTGAAGCGCCGAGTTTTGATTACGGAGTGGACCTTTCAGGAGCAGCGATAAAGGACAGTAATACGAGGATACTGGAGGCGAAGGTAGAGAAGGCGAA
>NZ_KB899429.1 GCF_000378205.1 Sediminispirochaeta bajacaliforniensis DSM 16054
CGTAGTTAGTTATTGTAAGAACAGCCAAAAAAGGAGAAGTTCATGAACCATCCCCCCTTCTGCCCCAATCCCTATTGTCCCAACCATTTCCAGGCTGCAGGACCCTGGTTCATAAAAACAGGGTCGTACCACTCAAAAACAGCTCCCCGTATTCAAAAGTTCAAATGCAAAACCTGCGGGCTCTCCTTCTCAACCCGTACCTTTAGCATCGACTACTGGACACACCGCCACATCTGTTACCACACCATTCTCTGCCACCTCGTCACCAGCTCCGGTATCAGAGACCTTTCCCGCATCCTCAACGCCTCCTGCTGCACTGTTACAGATCGTATCAGGCGTCTTGCCCACCAATGTCTTGCAGCCTCGGCGTCCCTCTCCTGTAACATGGAGATAGCAGAAGACCTTGTCGCAGACGGATTTGAAAGCTTTGTCTGTTCTCAATACCTTCCGAATAACATCCATATCCTCGCAGGAAAAAAGTCTCAATTCTGGTTCCTTTCCGACTATGCCCAGCTGACGAGGAAGGGGCGAATGACTGATTATCAAAAGAGGAAAAACAAACTGATCAAGGAGCATCTAAAGCTATACAAAGGAAGTGTTTATCACTCCTTCCAAAGGGTGGTGGAAAAAACCCTGGAACTCCAAAACCATTCGAAGAAAAAGCTTTTGTCGCTGTACACCGATGAACATAAGCAGTACCAACAGGTGATGAAGGACTTACCGGCAGTGGCGACCGGGAGAATCGAGCATCACCGAATAAGCTCGAAAAGAATCCGCGACCTACACAATCCGCTATTTAGTGTAAATTACCTTGATCGGGAGATCAGGAAAGATAACTCAGACCATGTGAGGCAGACGGTTCAGTTTGCCCGGAATACAGGGAATATGATGGAGCGGCTTGAAGTGTATCGGTTTTATCACAACTTCATGAAGCCGTACCGGATCAGGGGGAAGGGGGATGGGAAAGGACCGACTCATGGGCAAGTGGCAGGGATCGATGGAAGGAAGATAGCCTGGCAGCTGAGGAGTTTATTTACCCAAAGGAGGTTTTTCCTGAGAAATCAGCCTATGCCACCTTCAAGTCGGGAGCTATGGCTAAAGGGAGTGCAAACGCCACTGCGTTGGAAGGCTGACTATCTTCCCTCATATGCGTGGGCATGATAATCACCACGATTCAGGACACTACCCTTTTAACAATCTCTCCCCTTTTCCCCAGACAAAGCAGAACAAATGCCCTATACCAATTGCGGAAATTCTCTCAGAGCAATACTATATCGTGGAGGAAATTTTTATGAATGTGCAAAGCCTTTCTATTGTTGTCCCCGGAGGATGTCCAAACGCCTGTAAATTTTGTGTATCCCGTATGAAGGCAGATGAATACAAAGACCATATCGAACGAAACCTTCGTTTTCGAGATCTTTATGAGCGCGATTACATGGACAGATTGGCATTTGCAAGAGACAACGGTTGCAATACGGCCATACTGACGGGAGACGGAGAACCACTAGTAAACATAGACTTCTTAAACGACTTTGCATCCTGGAACGCCCGTCTTTCAAGCCCATTCCGCTGGCTCGAAATACAAACCTCAGGTGTCGGTCTTGATGAAGAAAAGCTACGCTGGCTTCGAAATACCATCAGGGTATCAACTATTTCACTCTCTTTATCGTCGATATTCGATAATGATGAAAATGCCAGCTATAACGGAACACCTGAATCAAAAAAAATTGATATCAAGCGACTGACTCAGGAAATCAAACGTTACGATTTCAATTTGCGGATATCGGTCAATATGACGGATTTTCTCGATGAAATCCCCACCCCGGCCATTTTTGAACGCCTTCAAAAGATGGGAGCCAATATGGTTACCTTTCGCCAGCTCTTCGCAGAAGGAGAGAGCGAACAAGCAGCATGGGTACGGGAACATGGAGCATCGGAACAGACACGAAAAAAAATCGACGATTATATCCTCTCACACGGATCCCCCCTCGGAATCCTCCCCACCGGCCTTATGCGCTACTCGGTCCACGACATGTCCATCGTCCATGACGGTGATTGTATGGCCAGGCAGCAAAGAGGGGCGATTCGATACCTCATTCTCCGGCCCAACTGCAAGCTTTATACCCGTTGGGACGACAGCGGCAGCATTCTGTTTTAATTTCACTATTTTCTATTGTAAAAAATGTAAACTGGAAGTAGTATCAACCAAAATTACTTAAAAAAAGGATTGAATATGAAAAAGCTTTTCTCTGTTCTGTTAGTCATTTCTGTTATTATGTTTTCCTCCTGCAGCATGTTCGGGAATGATGATGACGACGATGATTTTGCGGGTGATGCAGCCTTCTTTGGCACCTGGGTATGGGACGATTATGAAGCCCTTCCTAATTCTGATGTCTCGGAGTTTAAATCAGATGGTACCCTTATTATTTATGAATCGTATGCACAAAACGGGGATACCGATACCATCTCGTGGTCGACATCCGGAAATGTATTGACCTTTGACTGGGGTGGCGAACACACAAACGAATACGAATATGAGATAGAAAGCAAAAATGAGATATTACTTACTTTCCTATTACGGTGATGAAGGAGAATACTCAGATGAAACAACTATTTATCGCAAAGGCTACGAACCCGGGGGATATATTCTTGATTACCCGGCCACTTCTGTTTCGGTAGGAAATCTTTATACGGGAAATTTTTCCAATGATACGCCTCAGGTTTTTAAAGTCAGCGTCACTACAGGGGAGTCGTATAAAGTCATGTGGGAAGACGATGAAGATCATGGCTCTACGACTTACACCGGATCAATTTACACCTATGCATATCCTGGCAGTCAGTCAACTCCCTATTTTGAAGAAGAAAGTGGAGGTTATACAGATCCACAGGATATAACGGCTGTGGACGATACCCTTTATATTATCGTTTACACGTTTGAAGATGATATGATGGGATCCTTTTCTTTAAAAGTAGAGGAGCTCTGATCTCAGAATATTAGTGCTGAAAATTTGATTTAGCTTGGCATTTGAACGGGCATGGAATCTTCTGTGCCCGTTTTCATGATAAATATAATGTCAAGGAGCTGGAGCATATATAGTGATAATCGGACCGAAGACAACAAGCAACTAATCACCCTTGGCCAACCTGCTCCACCCACCGGGCAAGGACAAAGAGAAAATCGCTGAGCCGGTTCAGGTAGTTCTGCCCGAGGGCAAGATGGCCAAGATAACTATTTCTGATGCAGGTAACGACCCGGCGCTCGGCCCTGCGGCATACGGTCCTGGCAATATCGATCTCCGCGGAAAGGTGAGTCTGGCCGGGAACAACGAAGGCACTGCCGATGTTCGTCTTTTTCAAAAGCACAGCTTCTGAGGCTTCCAGTGTTTCCAGGTCCCGTTGGGAAAGGTGGGATATCTTCTCATAGAGTTTGTCTTTTTTGGGAGTGGCTATCTGTCCGGAAAAACGCATGAGGATGTTCTGTATTTCATGAAGCTGAGAAGAAAAGGCCGAAAGGCCGGAAACAGGCGAGGCAAAAACATCGGCCTTTACCAGGCCAAGCCAGCTTACCAGCTCATCGATATCCCCCAGGGCCTCAAAAATAGCATCATCTTTTACCCTTCGCTCCCCGTTGAAAAGGGAACTTTCGCCCTTATCCCCACCCCTTGTGGTGACACGCTCAAATTCAATCATGGTTTCATGGTATAACCGGCCCGAAGGCCGGTCAATCGGGTTTCGATCGAAGATAAGATCAAAGCTACCTGTTCTATGCCCATCGACCTTAGAACAAGCCGATATCGGAGCGAACATGCATCCCCCTAAAAGAGACCCTTTGCACCAGATCGTAGGCAGCCGTTCGCGCCGCGGCGGCATCCTCTCCCCAGGCAGTCAGGGAGAGGACCCTCCCCCCTGCCGTAACAAGCGATCCGTCAGGCTTACGCTCTGCACCGGAGACAAAGGAGACCGAATGGTCGGAGGCTGGGGGCAGCGGGGAAATAAGATCTCCACGTTCGGCAGACTCCGGATACCCTTCGGCAACGGCAACGACGGTACAGGCGTGCAGCCGCTCCTTTCCCCGGTCAGCAGCAAGGGAAGCAGGAAGATTTCCCCTGGCACAGTCGAAAAGCAGCCGGGCAAAATCCGAGGGCAGCAGGGGCATCAGAGATTGGGTCTCAGGATCACCAAAGCGGACATTGTACTCCAATAGCTTGGGTCCCTTTGAGGTAAGCATCACCCCGAAAAAGAGCACCCCACGAAAAAGGATGGCATCCTCGTGCAATCCCCGGAGGGTCGGAAGCAGAATGGCTTTGGTAAAGGCCTCTTCGATGTCGGATGAAAGGCCCGGGGCCGGGGCAACACTCCCCATGCCGCCGGTGTTAAGCCCCCGATCACCGTCGAGGGCCCGCTTATGATCCCGGGCAGAGGGCAAAAGGAGGTAATCGATACCATCGGTAAGGGCAAAAAAGGAAACCTCAGGGCCGGTAAGAAGCTCTTCGATCACCACGGTCCGCCCGGCACCACTGAAACCGCCTCCGAAACAGGTATCAAGGGCCTTTTCCACCTCCTCACGGGATGAGCAAAGCAAAACCCCCTTTCCGGCGGCAAGACCGTCCGCCTTTACCGCAACCTTCCAATCCAGAGATGCGGCATAACCGAGAGCCTTCTCCTGCTCACCTGCCAGGAAAACCTGATAATCGGCGGTTGCCACCCCGTGGCGGACCATGAAATCCTTGGCAAAGGCCTTGCTGCCCTCAAGTCGGGCACCTTCGATATTAGGCCCAAAGACGGCAAAACCCGCCTTACGAAGCCGCATTCCAAGCCCCTCGACCAGGGGTACCTCCGGTCCCACGACCACAAGGTTCACCTCCCGACCGCGAAGCAGGTCGATAAGGGCGTCTTCATCCTCAGGCATGGGAAGATTGTCGCAGCCCTCCAGCAGGGCGGTGCCTCCGTTCCCCGGCAGCGCCGCGAGGGAGCAGATATCCTCATCCTGCAACAACTTCCAGCAGAGGGCGTGTTCCCGTCCACCCTTGCCGATCACGGCCGCACGAATTTTCGCAGCAGAGGGATGCTCTTCTCCGGCAAAAAAAGCATTGATGGTTTCCAAAAGCAGGGGCTTCTCCTCTTCTCCCACCCGGGAAGCAAGAGCTTCGGGGCTATCGCCGGAAAAAACAGGGACCCTGCGTCGTGCCAGAACCCTCCCGCTATCGATCCCGTCATCTACCAGATGAACCGAACAGCCGCTGCAACGGCATCCCGATTCGATGACCGCCCGATGCACATGCATACCGTGCATTCCCATACCACCGAAATCGGGCAAAAGCGACGGATGAATATTGATGATCCTCCCGCGAAAGGCCTTAAGCAATGGATCGGTCAGGATCGACAGAAAACCGGCACAGACGATGAGGTCGACCTTCCCGTCAAGGCTCTCGGCGATCTTTCGGCTCAGCACCGAGGAGCCCTCCTTTCGATCCAGAAGCAAAAGAGGGATCGAGGCTTTCTCGGCTATGGAGGCCGCCCCGGTAGACGGACGGTCCACGACAACCATGGAAATCTCAGCCTTGAGTGCGCCGGAGGCCGCTCCTTCGACGAGATAGGCAAGGGTACTCCCTCGTCCGGAGGCAAGAACCGCTATCGAAGCCATAAACGTTCCCCCCCTTTATCGGAATCGGGGACGGCCACGACCCTGCCAATGGGATAGGCATCGATACCAGAGGCCTCGATACGGCTGCAGATACCATCAGCATCCCCAGGAGAGACGACAAGCACCATGCCGACCCCCATATTAAAGGTACGAAACATCTCCTCATCGCCTATGCCGAGGGAGGCCAGGTAAGCAAACACATCAGGGGTCCTGATCAGGCCGCGATCGACCTCCGCAGCCAATCCCGCAGGGATGGTCCTGGGAAGATTTTCGAAAAGCCCTCCGCCGGTGATATGGGCAACACCGTGGAGGAGCGAATCCTCGATAAGAGGACGAAGCGCCTTAACGTAGATCCTCGTCGGCTCTAAAAGCAGCTCTCCCAGACTCTTTCCGCCGATTTCCCTCCGGTAGCCGTCCTTCTTTTCATCGGCGGTGGCCATGCGGATGAGGGAAAAGCCATTGGAGTGGGGTCCGCTGGAAGCAAGGGCGATCAAGGTATCGCCAGCCCGGACTCTGGAACCGTCGATAAGTTCTTTGCGCTCCACCACACCGACGGAGAAGCCGGCAACATCGAAGTCGCCGACGCGGTAAAGCCCTGGCATCTCGGCGGTCTCCCCGCCCACAAGGGCGCATCCCGCCTGAATACAGCCGCGGGAAACACCTTCCACAACCCTGGCCATGGTTTCGGCCTCAAGCTTTCCGGTGGCAAGGTAGTCGAGGAAGAAAAGGGGCCTGGCACCGTGACAGAGGATGTCGTTGACGCACATGGCCACACAATCGATACCGACCCCTTCGAGACGATCGAGAAGGATCGCCAGTTCCAACTTTGTCCCTACCCCGTCGGTCCCCGACACGAGAACAGGTTCTTTGTAGGAGGCGGGCATGGCAAAAAGGCTGCCGAAGCTTCCCAGGCCGGCGAGAACCCCGTCACCATCCTGTCTGGTTCGATCGCAACTCTCCCTGATCAGGGAAACGGTTCGGTAGCCCTCTTCCCTGTCGACCCCGGCCTTGCGATAATCGATTTCTTTCATATTTTTCTCCACTAATCCTCCCGACCGGGCTTCGGGGCTCCCATCGGATAGACGCCGGTAAAGCAACCGGTACAAAACCCCATTGTACCCGAGAGGGCCTGGACAAGCCCTTCAACCGAGAGAAAGGCCAAAGAATCGGCACCGACCCGTCTGGCAAGCTCCTCGATATCGTATTTATTGCTAACCAGATCCTCCCGGTAGGGTGTATCAATGCCGAAGTAGCAGGGAAAGGCCACGGGCGGGGCGGCAATTCTGATATGCACTTCGGTCGCGCCCGCCCCTTTCAGCTTCGAAACAAGGGAGCGCATGGTTGTTCCCCGGACGATGGAATCGTCGATAAGGACAATACGCATTCCTTTGACAGCCTCTTTCAGGGCGTTGTGTTTCAAGGCGACCCGTCGCTCCCTGTCGTCCTGACTCGGAGCGATAAAGGAGCGTCCCACATAGCGATTCTTTACCAGGGACATGCCGTAGGGAATGCCTGAAGCCTCGCTGAAACCGGCGGCCGCCGGGATCCCGGAATCGGGGACACCGGTGACAAGATCGGCCTTTACCGGGGCTTCCTTAAAAAGTTGGCGACCGGAACGTACCCTGGCACCGTAGACGCCGATGCCGTCGATAACCGAATCCGGCCGGGCAAAGTAGATGTATTCGAAGCTGCAGGTCCGCGTCTCGGTTTTTTCTTCCTGATTGCTGCCGGCAATACCTTCACCATCGGCCACAATGATTTCTCCCGGTTCAACATCCCGCAGAAATTTTGCTCCTATGGCATCGAGAGCACAGGTTTCAGAGGAAACCACCCAATACTCCTCAAGTTCTCCCACACAGAGGGGGCGAATTCCGTTTTTATCCCGCGCCGCAATCAATTTGCCGTCGGCAAGCACCGCCAAGGCATAGGAGCCCTGGACCGTTCGGACCGCATCCCTGACAGCCTCGAGGGCGCTCTTTTTTGCAAGACTCCTGGCAATCAGGTTGAGCATCACCTCCGAATCACTTTGCGTGCGAAAAACACTCCCGCCTTCCTCAAGAAGTTCCCGAAGAAGCTGAGAATTTACCAAATTCCCGTTATGTGCCAGGGCAACCGCCCCTTTTTTCGTGTGAGCAACCAGAGGTTGAGCATTTTCGACCCCGCTTCCCCCGGTTGTGGAATACCGAACATGGCCGAGAGCGACGGTCGAACCCTCTCTGTCGAGTTTCAGGACCTCTCCCGAATCGATCAAAGAGGCGACAAGCCCTGCAGACTTTGCCACCTCGATTCGAGCAGGATCCTCAAATCCACCCAGAATAATCCCCGAGCTTTCCTGACCACGATGCTGGAGAGCCGTAAGGCCTCCCAGCACCACATGCACGGGATCGACGGAAGGAGCGAAATCTTTTTTTGCGCAGACGGCGAATACCCCGCATTCTTCGTGCAGCTTATCATCCGCAGCTTCCGCCGAAGCAAAAAGACTATTCACCAGCGTTCTCCATGCGGGAAAGAACCTCATGATAGGCATCTTCCACAGAACCAAGATCTCGTCGGAAGCGATCCTTGTCAAGCTTCTTTCCGGTGGCGGCGTCCCAGAAGCGACAGGTATCGGGACTGATCTCATCGGCGAGCAACAGCTTACCATCACTGGTTTTGCCGAACTCCAGCTTAAAATCGATCAGGGTAATACCGATCTTCAGGAAAAAGGCGCTCAGCACCTCGTTTACCTTTGCGGCCATGTTGTAGATCGCCTTCAGCTCGTCAAAAGTGGTCAGGCCGATGGCAACGGCATGGTGATCATTAATAAGAGGATCCCCAAGGTCGTCGTTTTTATAGCTGATTTCGAAAACCGTGGTCTTGAGTTCGGTTCCCTCCTTAAGGCCCAGTCGCTTTGCCATGCTTCCCGCCGCCTTGTTACGGACAATCACCTCAACCGGTACGATCTCTACCTTACGGCAGAGCTGCTCCCGGGGACTGATCTTTTCGATAAAGTGGTTTTCAACACCATTTTTCGCAAGCAGGGTAAAAAGGAGCGTGGTGATGGCATTATTCATCTCTCCCTTTCCGGTGATCGTTCCCTTTTTCTCTCCATTGAATGCGGTTGCATCGTCCTTATATTCTACCAGTACAACCTCGGCATCATCGGTGGCGTACAACTTTTTGGCTTTTCCCTCATACAGCAGTTTTCCTTTCATTTCAAAACCTCCCCATGATATTGTGTAAGCAGTTTTTCTTTTTTTTCAGATCGATAGCCTGCCAGCGCCTTTCGCACCTTGGCATCGGAAGATCCGATGATGGCGGCGGCAAGGAGTGCACCATTCGTTCCGTTGTCGATTCCCACGGTGGCTACAGGAATCCCCGGAGGCATCTGCAGCATCGACATGACTGCATCCATCCCCTCCATGGCCGCTGTTTTAGCTTTCAACGGAACACCAACCACGGGGATCAGGGTTTTTGCCGCAATGACACCCGGCAGGTGAGCCGACAGGCCCGCGGCGGCTATGATTACCTGACATCCCCTTTTTTCAAGGCCGGCAATATAGGAGTCCAGGGCCTCAGGAGTCCGATGTGCCGAAAGGACCCTGGACTCCCATTCGATGCCGAGGCTATCAAGGAGCTGCGCACAGCCCTCAAGCTGGGGAAGATCGGAACCGCTTCCCATGATGATTGCAACCATTCCATCCTCCATACAAAAAAATCTTAGAGAAAATAGTCGATTCCGGCACGAAAGATGGGCTGCCATCCGGCACCGGGGATATTTTTTGCAACATATCTTCCGCTTCGCTCGCAGTGGCCCATCTTTCCGAGGACCCGTCCATCGGGACTCAAAATGCCTTCGATACCTCGCATTGAAGCGTTGGGATTATCGGGATAGTCCAAAGCAACATGGCCCTCATTATCGCAGTAGCGGAAGGCAACCTGCCGATTCTGTTCGAGTTCGTCGAGCAGAGCATCGGATGCTACGAAACGCCCCTCCCCATGGGAGACCGGAACCACCTGCAGATCGCCCGGAGACATGAGTCTCATCCAGGGGCCGAGGTCGGATTCACAGCGGGTACCACAGTAGCGTGAAACGTGTCTGCCTATCTGATTGGGGGCAAGAACGGGATCCCTCTCTCTTCTTGCCGTCACCCTGCCGTAGGGTAAAAGTCCGGAGCGGACCAGGGCCTGAAAGCCGTTACAGATGCCGAGCATCAGGCCGTCGCGGTGATAGAGAAGCTCTTCAAGGGCCCCTGCGATGCGAGGATTACCGAGAACCGCCGCAATATACTTTGCTGCCCCGTCAGGCTCATCTCCTGCACTAAATCCCCCGGGAATGACCACGATTTTTGCCTTGGCAATCGCCTTTTCCATCGATTCCAAAGATGAGGGAGGACCTCCAGCACAGCGAGTTCGGAAAAGGAAGTGAGAAACCTCTCCACCCTCCCGCCGGAAGGCGGCTGCGGTCTCTTCTTCGCAGTTTGTCCCGGGAAACGAGAGAACAAGGACCTCTGGCCCCCGTCTGGTAAGGAGCCTCGGCGCAGGGTATGCCCCGGAAGAAGGAACGGCAGGAAGGCCGGCGGAACTCCCCCGACTTCCGCCGGGACCGGGATAGAGCTCGGCCTTTCTGCTGCGCCATGCCGCCAGGGCCCGATCCATGGAAATATTCATCCCGCCGATCCTGAAATTTTGTTTCTCGGTGGTAGATCCAATGGCAATAAGGAACGACTCGCCATCCTCAGGCAAAACCGCTCCACCATTCCATTCAATGAGAAATGAACCGTAGGCGGGATCAAAGGAATCCAATCCTTTCGGAAGATCGCCGTCAAAGCCGATTCCGTTTCCGAATCCCATCTCTGCCACGGCCTGAGCCACACCGCCGAAACCAACCGATCGACATGCCAGCACATTTCCATCCTGCATCAACTGCTCAAGGAAGGCTGCCTGCCTGAGAAAGAGAGAAAAATTCGGTTCTCCGTTTTCGAGACGGGAGTGATGGATGAGAAAAACCTTTGAGTCGATCTTCTTGAATTCGGGGCTCTGTACCGATGCGGCGGAAACGGGGGCCACGGCAAAGGCGGCCAGGGTCGGCGGGACCTTCAACGCCATCCAGCTCCCGGACATGCTGTCCTTTCCTCCAATAGCCGGGATTTCCAAAGCAAGCTGAGCTCGCAAAGCGCCTAAAAGAGCCGATGCAGGTGCTCCCCACCCTTGGGCATCCTCCCCGGGAGGGGGAAAATATTCCTGAAGGGAGAGCCGAATCGATCCTAAAGCGGCGCCGGTGGCAAGTCCGCGGCACACAGCCTCAAGGATGGCATAGATGGCTCCGTGATAGGGGCTCCAAAGGCCGATCTCCGGGGCGTAACCGCAACTCATTATCGAGGCGGTAGACACGTCCTCCCGTTTCGATGGGATGAGGGCTGCCATTGCCTCGGCCGGGGTCAGCTGATACTTGCCACCCAGGGGAGAAAGCACCGACCGGGCCCCTACCGAAGAGTCGAACTGCTCGGTAAGGCCTTCTGAACCGGCGACATTATCCTCGGAGAGGAGAAGAGCCCAGCGTCGATCCTCCTGCACCGCATTCCTGCGACGAAGAATTTCATCGAAGAAGGAGGTTTCAGAGGGAGCCGGAACCCTGGCCTCCGCCCGGGAATCGCCTCCGGCCGCATCAAGCAACTGCCTCGGCAGCTGTGCAACAATGCCGTCACGAGAGGCGATCGTAAGCAGCGGCTCTTCGGTAACCTCGGCAATAATCGAGGCGATAAGATCCTCTTCGGCAGCGAGGGCGATGAAGGTGTCCGCATCGCCGGCGGCCACGACAACCGCCATGCGCTCCTGACTTTCCGAGAGGGTTATTTCCAAGGGAGAAAGATCGCGATATTTCAGGGGGACGGCCGAAAGATTAATAGAGAGCCCGGGGGCAAGTTCTCCGACAGCCACGGCCACACCACCGGCACCGAAATCATTACACCGTTTTATGAGAGCTGCGGTTTCCCTCTTTCGAAAGAAGCGCTGAAGAGCACGCTCTTCCGGGGGATTCCCCTTCTGGACCTCGGCTGCGCTACGATGGATGGATTCCGCATCGTGGGCCCGGGAAGAGCCGGTGGCCCCTCCAATGCCGTCCCGTCCTGTAGCACCGCCGACAAGGATCACCACGTCTCCGGCAACGGGTCGCTCCCTCCTGATCGACGAAAGGGGCACGGCGCCGACCACGGCGCCTGCCTCGAAACGCTTAGCACGAAAGCCCTCGGCATATAGCTCCCTGACGAGTCCGGTGGGGATTCCGATCTGATTGCCGTAGCTGCTGTAACCGTGTGCCGATTCCCTGGCAAGGGTCGTCCTTGAAAGTTTTGAGCTGCGAAGCAGTTCGTCTTCCAACTCTTCCACATTGGGATCGGGAAAGGCCGCACCGGAAAGGCGCATGGCCTGGTGGACATAGGACCTGCCGGAAAGCGGGTCCCTGATAGCTCCGCCGATACAGGTCGCCGCCCCCCCGAAGGGCTCGATCTCCGTGGGATGGTTGTGGGTCTCGTTCTTGAACATCAAAAGCCAGGGTTCACCCGTCGCGGCCTTTTCCTCCCCGCCTTCGTGGCTGACCGCTATTCTGATGGAAGCGGCGTTAATCTCCTCCGAAATATCGAGATCGGGGATCTTCCCCTCAGCAGAGAGGATTTTCACCCCGGCGGTCGCCATGTTCATGAGGGAAAGCTCATCTCCGAAACGATCGTGATAGGAATGAAGCGTCTCTTCAAGCCCAGAAAGGTAGTGACTTTTCGCCACCGACACATGGGTAAGGGGTGTATTGAAGGTGGTATGACGGCAGTGATCACTCCAGTAGGTTGCAAGTATGGCAAGTTCGGTCAGCGTAGGGTCGCGATCAAGTTTATCTCGGAAATAATTTCGGCAAAATCGCAATTCGGATGGAGCCATGACGATACCATGCCGCTTGCCAAGCTCTTCAAGAGCGGCATCGGAGAGTAAGCGAAAACCTCGCAGCAACCCCTCTTCTCCGTCGAGATCGATCTCATAAGAATCCACAGGATTCACCAAATTTTTCCGGATACTCTGCCGATCTTTTTCGCTTAGTTCTCCATAAAAGAGACAGCAGGAAATGCTGCGAACAGCTTCGACAGCGCCGCCTTGAAGTTCGACGGCTTCCTTCGCAGACGCACCTCGCTGATCGAACTGTGCGGGAAGCAGGCCCCAGGCAAAGCTCCAGCATGCAGCATCGTCAAAAGGGGGATCAGTCAACGGCCCGAGGTCAGTAACAGGATCACGAAGGGCACGCGCGACGACTTCGACGGAAAGATCTCCACTTATCCGGTATCCAGAGAACAGCCGTATTCTCGAGAGCCCGTCGATTCCAAGGCGCTGGTGAAAATCCTGTAGTAATTCATCAGAAGAAGTCCGAAAGGACTCCCGCTTTTCAAAAAAGATGAACATCGCCCCCTCCAAAGGAATGAAAACAAAAAAACCCCGAACCGGCATGATTCCGCAAC
Source organism: Sediminispirochaeta bajacaliforniensis DSM 16054 (assembly GCF_000378205.1). Lineage (NCBI taxonomy): Bacteria > Pseudomonadati > Spirochaetota > Spirochaetia > Spirochaetales > Spirochaetaceae > Sediminispirochaeta > Sediminispirochaeta bajacaliforniensis. Next base: position 13,123 of record NZ_KB899429.1, read on the forward strand.
AGGGCGGATCGCCGACTCGGGGTGGCAGGCCGGAAAAGGCCCCTATCATCCCAGGGCCCAAGAGCCCCTTTATCTCGTAACGATTGTATCGGATAATGGCATTCCATGTCCGGGTTGTACCCGAGACAAAGAAAAGAGTCAACATTATCTACAACGAATTCTAATACTTTTTCAATTTTGTTGCATAACACCAAAAAACCTACGTAAAAACGGTTTCATTGATTCAATATTGTTGCATAACATCCCCGGGCTTGCGGGCAGAGATCACGAGAGGGAGCTTCTCTTCGTCCGGTTCTGATCTGTCAAATCCTCCAAAGCAGGTAATATCCTCAAAGCCACTTTTTTCAAGAACCAAACAAATATCATCACGGGTAAAGGGAGAAAGCTCCAGACGACGTTCATCCAAAAGCTTACCGTTAGAATCCTCAAGTCTTGTGGTAAATAGTATGGTAAGGGGAAGCCGGCTGTAATCATACAACCGGAGAAACCGAAGGTTAGATTTGACAATTGGAGGTAGCTGGACAGGACGCCGCCGAAGGATCATGTCGTAATTTAATACCTGGAGCAGAAGAGAGCCGGAAGGGACAAGTAGGTCAAATGCCACATGAGAAAACTCCAATAAACCGTTCTTGTCACGAAGATGGGCAATAGTGTTTCCAATACAGGTGATAAGGGAAAAGGAGGAACCGACAAAACATCCCTTTAGCTTTTCCATGGCTAAAAGAGTAAAGTCTATGCCGCAAAGTCCTCCGGAACGTTCTTTTGCCCTCTTTATCATCGACGGATCACTGTCTATACCAACAACATCAAATCCTCTTTGCCTGAGAGCAAAGGCAAGCTCTCCTGTGCCGCACCCCACATCCAAAACCCGTTTTTCGGCCGTTTTCACATAGGCGGCAGCACAATCAAGGGCTTGAGACGAAAGGGGAAAAAGCGATTCATAGATTGCGGCAATGTGATCATAGTTACCTTTCAACATACCATTAATTCTCCCGCAGAGAGGCAGCAGGATCAAGGCCATGAAGCACTCTTTTCTCCTGTTCGCTTTAGTGCTAAGCTCTGCTTATGCATACATTGTCATTTCCACTCATAGTTCTGACGACACTTGTTTTAATCCCGGCAATACTTTCCATAATTGCAATGGGATTCGATTATCAGAGGTTGCCGGAAGATGCTGCCTACCAACGGGAACAAAAACGTTTCTCAATGATCAGAGAGGCTTGTACTACCCTTGTGTTTATTCTTTTCCTTTTACTCGGCGGTTTTTCGCTCTCTGCAAGGATCTCCCATGATCTCTCGTATATCATCGGAGGAGGAGAGGTTGTGCAGGGAATCTTCTTTGCTCTTATCCTTGTCTTCTTGGAACGACTTCTTGCCCTCCCCTTCGCCCTATATGCAACTTTTTCGATCGAAGCACGATATGGTTTCAACAAGACAAGCCCCAAGACCTTTTTTACCGATGAAGTAAAAGGCTTTTTTCTCCTTTGTCTTATCGGTCTCCCAATCTTTCTGCTGATATATGCTTTTTATGATCACTTCGGCCCTTCCGGATGGCTACTTGCCTGGATCGGGTATACGCTTTTCTCATTACTCCTCTCCATTATCGCGCCGACCGTCATATTGCCTCTCTTTAATCGTTTCACTCCTCTGGCCAACGAGGCACTGAAAACGAGGATCTCGGGAATTGCAGAACAAGCGGGAATCAAGGTAAAACGTGTCGAGGTGATCGACGGTTCAAGACGATCTACGAAGGCCAATGCATATGTGGCAGGGTTCGGGAGCAGCAAGCGAGTTGCCTTGTACGATACCTTCATAGACAAACATTCGGAAGAGGAAATAGTAGCTGTTCTTGCCCATGAATTCGGCCATATTGCAAAGAAACATGTTGTCAAACAGTTTATCTCTCAGACAATCCTTTCAGCACCAATCTTCTACCTCCTTTTTTTGGCGGTTGCCTCACCGATTCTTCCCGAGGCAGTCGGCTTTCCAAGCACAGAGATTTACACAGCACATGCAGTATCACTGATAGTGCTTGTCATTGTCATAGGCTTCCTCTCCGCATTCTTTACTCCCCTTTTCCTTTTATTTTCGAGAAAGAGGGAAAGAGAGGCCGATTTCTTTGCCGCAAAACTGATGGGAACCGGAGACGAATTGGTGTCGGCCCTTCTCTCTCTGGAAAAGCAAAATGGCGGTCATCCTGATCCCCACCCACTTTCGGTATTTCTCCACTATTCCCACCCTCCGACACGACAAAGGGTTGCTCTGCTGAAATCTTTTTCCCCCTGACGAACTTTGGCATAGCTACTTTACACGGAAAGAGAGGGCGGTCTATGATCTCCATCGATGCCGCAAGAGTATATCGCCTCACTCATAGGTTTGATTGCCACAACACAGATACACATTGCGAAGGGCCTGCAGCGGTTCGGTATCGAAGGTTATTCCTCAAAAACTTCCGATTCCGATGGGGCAAAAAAAAAGAAGCGACGCCTATATGTTTTTTCGCTGATCTTGAACAACGGGGCTTTTCTGTGGGTGCTTATCGCAAATATGTTCGCCCCGCCAGCGGCTTATACCAGCATGTTTGGTTTTGGTCTCATTGTGCTGATGTTCTTTTCCGAACGCTATCTCGGAGAACCAGTAGGAAAAACACGTCATGTTGGTGCGTTAATCCTTGCCGCCGGAACCTTTTTTCTTGGATGGGCAGAGGGAACAGCAAGTTCAAATAGCGGTGGAATGGTGATGGCATCCATCAATGTGAGGCTTGTTTTTTGTATCGTGGGAGCATTTTTTGTGATTGCCCTGCCGGCATTGGCCATGGTCAAAAAATACAGGGCCTCTTCCGGCATTCTCGGCACGATTGCAGGATTAATTACGGGCGTCTCTGGGGCGTGTGATCCCCTGTTTAAGTCAATTGCGCAGCATTATAGGGGAACATCAGGGTTGCTTCCCTCTACCGGTATCGGATGGGCATTATTTGCCTGCAGCATCGGATTCGGCACCATTGCTATGGTTCTCACGCAAGTTGCCTTTGCCTGGAAAGCAAAGGCAACGGTCATTGTCCCCGTTCATAATATGGCTCTGATTCTCTTTCCGCCTTTCCTGCTGGAAATAACGCTTTCCGATTACCACCTGACCCTATTCCACCTACCCGGAATCATTCTGATAACCGTCGGAATGCTTTTTTTGTTTGTTTCCAAACGATAGCCTCATACAATCCTTATTCCATAGGACCATCCTCTGATCATGAGAATCGGAGTGGGAATAAACGGAGAGGGGAAAGGTCATGTGACAAGAATGATTGCCCTTTCTCAGAGATTACAAGAACGACACGAACTTTTTTTCTGGGCCCCTGAGACAGTTGCCCCCATGATTGCCGCAACCTTTCCAGATTGTCTATTGATGCCGCTTCCTCTGCTAAAATTTGTCATGAATAAGGAACGAATCGATTTTTTCCGTACCGGTATCGACAACATCGATACCATTTTTCAGGCCCCCGCAGCAATAAAGCAAATCAGCGACCAAATGAAGTTACTTCGCATTGAAGGGGTACTGAGTGATTTTGAACCCTACAGCTCAAAAGCCGCAAAACATGCTGGGATTCCGGTACTTCAACTCAACCATCCGGGAATTGTGCTAAGGGCCCAAACCATCATGCCGGACGCAATCATCAGTAAAATAGTCGCAGGTTCCATGATGGGAGAATATGACGAATCACTTATCAGTTCCTTCTACCACGGCGATATCGGTCCGATACTTCGCAACAACATACGAACAAAAGAGCCTTACTATGGAAATCATATCATCGTCTATGTCAAAAAGAGTATGGAAAAAAATGTTCTCGATGCCTTACACCATGTTACAAAACGTGAAATACGGGTATTTCCCAGCGAACGCTTTGATTTCGCGGATTCTCTTGCCACAAGTGCCGCCGTCATCGCAACCTCGGGACATCAGCTTAGCTGCGAATCTCTTTATTTAAAGAAACCGATATGTTCCATTCCGGTAGAGGGACAATTTGAACAAAGGCTTAATGCGATGATGATAGAACGGTCTGGTCGTGGTCTCTACGCCAAGATGGACCACATCACAAGTGATATGAAACGGTTCTTTAAAAACTTGGACACGTATCAAGAGGAGAGCGAAAAGCCCGCACCAGAGGGGTACTGCTTCCATGATGAAAGTGGCAAGGCGGCGTTTCTCACGGAACGTTTTTTTGTGAGCGGGGGATTGCCGCTTGCAAAGAAGGCTTAACTACTGTTCCGAATCGTGGTGATAATTTGTTCTTTTTCCAGGAAAAATCCTTTGTTTTTCCCTCTTGCTTGACTTTTATATGTATATCTTTGTAATTGACGATAAGAAAAAGAATTGTATGCTGCAGACCACCAATATTCGTAACACTAATCTTTTCTTACGGAATCAGCCCATGAATCGGAGTGGAAGGCAGCTGTGGGCCAGGTGTATTCCTCTCACAGCCTTACGGTGGACGATCGCCTATCTTCCCTCTTATGCCTGGGCATAAAATCACCACGATTCCGGACAGTAAGCACAAAAAAAGCACATCTTTTTCAAGGTGCCTTTTCGGGGACACTAACTATACGATATACTACTCGTAGAAGGAGTAACCCCATTTTGACGCAGTATTCAAAACTCATCGAAAAAGTTATAGAAGCCGGAGACATGGCAGCTGAAAATCAAAAATCAGTGAGGAGAAATTTCAAACCAGATGGTTCGGTTCTTACCGAGACAGATCTTGCGATAGATCAGCTCCTTTCTGATACTTTGAAAGAACTCTTCCCCGACGCAAATATCGTCAGTGAAGAGAATCCAAGGGATCTTTTTCCCGACAGAAAATTAACCTTTGCCTTGGATCCCATCGACGGTACCGATGCTTACAGCCAGGGGATGCCGGGATGGTGTGTTGCATTAGGAATCCTCAACGAGCAACTGATTCCTGTCGGCGGTATCATATATGCTCCCCGTTGGGGAACGGATCGGGAACGGGGCGTGCTGCTGACAGCCCTTCCCGATCAGGAAGTACGTTACAATGGCTCCCCGCTGAAGATGGACGCCGATGCAAAAAGGCAGAAGCAGTGTTTACAAATGATGATATCCAGTAAGCTTCACCGAACCTTTGATTTATCGCTCTACCCAGGGAAATTGCGTAGTATCGGTAGTTCCATACTGCACCTCACAGCACTTCTCCTTCATCCGGGAGTAACGGAAGTGCTGCTTGCTCCTTGCTTCATATGGGATATTGCTGCAGCACATGCAATTATCGAGAGGAAAGGATTTCAGGTATCATATCTGAATGGGAAAGCAATTGATTATTCAGTTTTGATTCATCGAAAAAAAGCCGCCGGGCATATTGTTGCGGGAACTAACGATTCGATTTCTGCGTTACGTTCCTATTTCACAGAAAAACAGTAAACGGCGAGAATTGTTATAACGTGGAGACAGGTATGGAAAATTCATGGGATTATCTTGATTCATATCGGGGAACACTCATAAAAGGCCAATGGCCGACTATTTGTGAGATATTCACGCTTAATGTGAAGCTCTTTCCGGAACGCATCTGCTTTACCCGCTTTAGCCCTGAAAGGGAGAGCTTTACCTATAGGGAGGCGGATCTCAAAATCAGATCCATAGCTGCATTTTTTCGGGAAAGCGGAATAGAGCCAGGGCAGAGGGTGGTAATTTCAGGGAAAAACAGCCCGGAATGGGCAATAAGCTATCTTGCGATCCTTTTTGCAGGTGGGGTCGTGGTACCCATTGATTATCAGCTGGAAACCGATCGGATTGTTTCACTCAGCCAGTTTGTCGATGCAAAGTTTGTCTGCATTGATGAAGAACGTTTCGAGGACTTTCAGAAGAAGAAACCGACTGCTGTCTCTCACATGTTCAGCCTCTCCCCCAAAAAGGACCACTATATTTTGAACATGGAATCATCGTCGCCAGTCGCTCCTTCGGAGGTTGGCAGGAGTGAACACGATATTGCGGCGATTCTGTTTACCAGCGGAACAACAGGAAATGAAAAGGGAGTTATGCTGACTCATGCCAATTTGATGAGTGATGTATTCCAGGCTTGTCACCCGATGTTCATGACCGCAACCGAAAAAGATGTCTGGTATGCTCTTCTCCCGCTTCATCACAGTTATACCATGACGGCCGTTTTTCTTGAATCAATCAAACATGGTTCCGAGTTGGTCTTCGGCAAGCGAATGGTGGTGAAAGAAATGATGAGAGACCTGAAAGAGGGACACATCACCATGTTTATGGCTATTCCCCTGCTATACAATAAATTATTAAAGGGAATGATGAAGGAAGTACGTGGAAGGGGGTTACCGACTCATTTAACGGTAGGCCTATTCATGCGTATCAGCGGAGTGTGTAAGCGTTTTTTAAGAATCAACATTGGGAAAAAGCTTTTTAAGCCTCTTTTACGTGAGGTTGGTCTGGATAGAATTAGAATCTGCATCTGTGGAGGCGGACCGCTGGCTCCCGAAACGTTCCGTCGCTACAACGAACTGGGACTTGACTTCGTCCAGGGTTATGGACTGACAGAAACATCTCCCATTATTACCCTCAACCCGCTTCACCAGTTTAAACTAAAATCTGTGGGCAAGGTCTTTCCGCTGGTCGACATGAGAATTCTTGACCCGGATGAAGATGGTGTGGGCGAAATTGCGGTAAAAGGCCCGAATATCACATCGGGATACTATCGGGATCCGGAAGCAACCAAGGATCTATTTACAAGTGATGGATTCTTACGAACAGGCGATGTAGGGTATCTCGACAAAGAACATTATCTGTTTCTCACCGGTCGTAAAAAATCGCTGATTGTTACCGAGGGCGGGAAAAATGTTTACCCCGAAGAGATTGAAGATCATTTTCAACTTTTTCAGGAGATCGATCAGATCATGATCAAGGGCTACATCCAGAAAAAAGAAACCCTTGCCGAAGGCATTGAGGCAATCATTTATCCGAGTGAAGAGTTTTTTAAGGGCTGGGTACCTGAGGAACGAAAAAAACGGCTGGAAAAAGCAGTCGCAGAGGTTAATAAAGAGCTTCTTCCCTATAAACGCATAACAAAGATGACCATCTTGGAAAAAGCGATGGAAACTACCACCACAAAAAAGATCAAGCGAAATCTGGTGCTTCGTCAGCTGGACCAGCTTCTCGAACGGAGCGGCAGAAAATGAACGAAGTAATCGATTCCATGATGTCGAGAAAATCGGTACGGGCCTTTCTCGATAAAACCGTAGAAGAGGAAAAGAAGGCCCTTCTCATCGAGGCTGCCCGACGGGCCCCTACAGCGGGAAATCTTATGCTCTATTCAATCATCGATGTGACCGACCAGGAACTCAAAGAAAAATTGGCGATCAGCTGCGACCATCAACCTTTCATTGCAAAGGCCCCAATCGTACTGATATTTCTTGCCGACCCTAATCGCCTTTGGGATCTTTACCGTGCAGGACAGGTACCGGAAAGCTGTAAAGAGAGTGGAGAAGCATTTATTCAGGAGCCTGCACTTTCCGATCTCATGCTTGCAAGCTGCGATGCCATGGCAGCAGCCCAGAATGTCGTTATTGCGGCTCAGTCCCTTGGATTAGGCTCCTGTTACATCGGCGACATCATGGAGCGAATCGAAGAACATCGTGAAATACTTGGTCTTCCCCCTTCCGTATTTCCCCTTACCATGCTCGTTATCGGCTACCCCACCGAAGCGGCATCACGACGAAAACAGACCGACCGATATCCAATGTGGGCAATGACCTTCGAGAATCACTACAAAAGCCTCACTCCGGAGGAACTGGCGACAATGACTGGTAAGGAGGATGTAAAAAAGGAAGCCCTGCGCATCTACAAAAAGAAGACCGGGGCGGATTTCTCTTTCGAAATGCGCAGATCGGTAAAAAAAGGGCTCATGCCTTTTACCGAGACTCCATAAGCTCCGCTCGCTCCCGCCAGCTACTGGCAAGATAGATAAACGGTGTATCGCAGACCGCAACGATCCATTTGAGGATGTAGGTAGAGATGGTAATCTCGACCAAAACATGAGTGGGGAAGGTACCGAAGAAGGCAATCATGGTAAAGATCACCGAATCAATGAGCTGGCTGATCATGGTGCTGATGTTATTTCGAAGCCAAATAAAACGCCTTGCAGGCAGTTTCTCTTTCCACATGTTATACGACCAGACATCATGCAGCTGGCTTACTCCGTAAGCGATAAGACTGGCAAGAACGATTCTCGGCATGGGAGAAAAAAGTGTGACAAGACTCTCTTGAGCAAAATCATCTGCGCCGGGACGAAACCAAAGAGCCATATTCATGAGAACCATCATGGCGATAAGAGAAAAAAAGCCGATTCCGACGGCCTTGCGGGCATCCTTTTTCCCATGGTTTTCATTGAGAATATCCGTTACCAGAAAGCTTCCCGCATAAACAATGTTTCCAAGAGTAGCAGTCAGGCCGAAAAGATCGATAGTCTTCGTAACCTGAATATTGGCGACAATCGAAGCGATCGGTATCCAGATAAAAAGTCCGATTTTGCCCCAGAACCGATATGCCAGGATGATCGCCCCAAAATTAAAAAGAAGCATCAGAGCCCAAAAAAGTTCATTCATCATCAACTCCCATACTATGTAAACGGGCCTCAAGCTTCAGCAACCTGGCCCGTATTTGTTCCATCTTTTGCTCCAGGCGAAGCTTCTCCTTTTGAAGCCGCTCAACGGCAAATGAAGCATTATTGTTATCGCTTCCCTCTTCGGTATTTGCCTCACGGCGAAAAGGCGGGCGAAAATCCGATTCAACGGCCTTTGGGGATCTATCCCCCGAAACAACGGCCGCCTCGGCTTCCCGACGATGCTCTTTCGGAATTTTCAACAAACTCTTCATGGCATCAAAGCCGATTTTTGGGGAAAGGCCTTCATGATGAGCTCGTAACATCCGCTTTGCATCAGCCAAATCAGCCCCTACGGCGTCCTCAAGCCATTCTTCAAGATTGTAGCCCTTCTGCGCACACAAGCGTTCGGCTTCGGCATATTGTGCCCCCAACTCTAAAGCGATGCCACCATACTGCGGCAACAATGTACCGCGGATACGGTCCGCCACGGCACTGAGTTCCGGGTCCACATCCCATGGGGCCCCGGCAACCCCGGCATCCGTCCCGGCAGCCTTGGATAAAAGCCTGTGATAGCAAGCACTAAATCTACTACCGTGATGTCGGGCAACCTCTTCTCGGGGTTCGGCAAGAGGAACGGGATCCTGGGCTGTCCCATATATCAGCAGGTGATGGGTATATTGGTGAATCGCCATTCGCAAAAGAAACGAAGGCTCCTGCATCGAAGCGTTTCGGTTGTGAAGAATGATGGTACGATCAAAGGGCTTGTAGAGACCATCGACTTTTTCACTGCTTTTCCCGCTCTGCACTACGGTAACTTCCGTGGCAGGAGCTTCCAGGGAGACAAGGAAATCGACTATAGCTTGGTTATCCATTACTCACTCATGGCTCACAGGATATATAGCAAGAGAATAGTAGTTGTTTTCATCCAAAGAACGCCACCGGGCAATAATGTATGCACCTTTCAACTCGATATCGGAGACCTCGAGGTTGACACTCCGGTGGGCAGTGGAACCTTTGCTGTCTTCATAATTTTCCTGTTTTTCTTTTACATCAATCGCCATCTGCCGTGCGATCCCGGCCATGGCCATTCTATCCGCCTGATAGATCGACTCAGCCACATAACGGTAGCGTCCCACAGCCCCCAAACCGGTAATGTAACCGGGAATTTCAGGTACAGCCGTTACCCAGACAGGAAGTCCATTGTGAAGACCACTTTTTACCGATACCCCTTTCAAAGAAAAACCGGAAAACTCAAATACAACGTAACTTGCCTCCCGGTCCCGAACGTAAGCAACAGGATCAAGCGAATCTCGGAAAGATGCTGCAGCATCGACATCAAAACTTACATCAACATCCTCAAGGTGACCGAAGTCTCTCCCCTGGGTCAAGGTCGCAAACTTCGCTACGACTCGAGTCGAAACAAACCGTGAAACCTGGACGGCAGCCATATCCAGACACCGATCGTATTCGGCCTCACGATCGGCCATTCGCGGCACCGTTGCAAAAAAACGAGGTTTGCCGTCAACGGGAGAGGTATTCCAAAGCTGAGCATAGCGTAAGTCGGAGAAATCGATAACATCATCAATAATAATAGGTCTCAACCGGCCCGACTCATCATAACGATCATCTATTATCGTCTCCAGGGCCTTTGGCGAAACATTCTCGCCGTCGGACAAACACCCCGAAAAGAATAAAAGAAGAACAGCAGGAATCAAGAGAAAACATCGCTTTCGGTATCGCTTGTCCAGCATCATAGCACACTACTCCTTATCAATTACTATACCGGAAAACCATTCCAAGGCAAGGCCCTCTCTTTCTTTTTGTGCAAAGAAAAAAGTAACAGGGTGAGCTATACTTTGATCGACACGTCATAGCAGGAGGAGATCTCGAATGCATAATCAAAGGAGCGGAATATTCAAACTACTGGTCGTATTTGTTGTGATTGCCTTTGCGTTATCAAGTTGTACTGCAATAAGTAACACAGTTTCCAAGGCCAAAAGTTCGATAAACCGACAGGCAGAGAATGCCATACTATCAGCGACCGGCATAACCGGATTGCAGGATTCGATGCTGGCAATGGTGGTCTATACACATGCCTTTTTTGCCGGCGGTTTTATGTACGGTTATGAAAACTTCAACGAAGGCGAAGGAGTAGAATGGAGGATACAAGTCTCCACAGATGATGAAGAAAGCCATTTAACCGTGGAACGGGCCCTACTCAAACGTAATGAAGACGGAAGTGGTTGGTGGCAGCTCCGTTATTCCGACGATGAATCCGACCTTCTCTCCGAAGCTCTGATCGGCAAGGATTATGAGCTACGTGCCTTCAGATATCGCGACCAGGAAAGCGGCCAAATCAGAGAGTGGATACCCGAGCAGAACGATACCAACGATCAAGAAGATGCGGAAGAAGAGGAAATCCCCGAGTATTATCAAGGCTCATGGGAATCGCATGTGGTGGGGACCTCTGTGATACAGGTTCCGGCAGGCACCTTTAACGCACAAGAGGTCCTTCTGGAAGAAAAAATCGAAAGCCATTACACCGATGAAGCCGGAAACGATCAAACAAAAACAGGGATACTTCGGTATCAATGGTGGATTAGCGACAAGGTTCCGGGGAAGCTTATAAAATACCGATGGGAAGACAGCTCCGAGGGATCTGTGTTTACAGGAGAACTCATTTCTAACAAAACAGGTTATAAGACCCGACTTTCATCTTTTTGAGACACAGGCATCCGGCTGCATCGTTGTTGCAGCGGGTGTTGGCGGGATTTCCTGAAATTTCCTAAAAGGCAGCCATTCATGCAATTCGCCAAAGCAGCCTTTGTTATGGCGTTATCTTGGGAAGCTAGTGTTCTGAATATTGGTGATATATGGCGGGTAAATCCTTTCTCCTTTGTACATTGTAAGCTCTATTGTGAAAATAGCGGGCTAACAGCAAAAAACAAAGGAATTCACCATCACAATAACCGACACATCACCAGGATTCCGGACACTACATACTCTTTTCCTCGCCTGCCATTATTGGTATAGTAGCTTCAAACCGCAAAAGGAAACCAGCCATCGGGCGGGAGGAGTATCCGTGAGGGACAATCAGGACAGACTATTACAGATTCCGCTGGGAACCGAAAGTTTTTATCTCGAGGAAGCATATCGCCACCGAGAGATTACCTATAAACTCCATCGGCTTTTTGCTTCCTGGGGATATCTACCTGCAGAAACTCCGGTGTTTGACTTTTTTGATACCTACCGGCATCTCCTGAACGAAAACAAGAAACATATCTACCGCCTCATCGATAGAGAGGGCGACCTGCTGATGCTTCGGTCCGACATCACCCTTTTCCTGGCTAAACAGATGGGATTGCTGTTGCGACAAGAGGATCTCCCGGCCAGGATTTGTTACAGCGACACCATTCTTCGGCACCAGAACAGGGAAGATATCAGCAGAAATGAGTTTTTCCAGGTCGGGGCCGAGCTGATCGGAAAAGAAAAGATAGAAGGTGATCTGGAAATTCTGCTCCTGCTGTTGGCAACTTTCGATTCCCTGCATGTGAAGCCCCTTATCCATATCGGGAGCAGGCGCCTCGTAGATGCTATTTTTACAGATCTCTGTTCGGCAGAACGGGAATCGGCAATTGCGGATGTTCGCAACCGCAATAGAGCAGACACGGCCGAGCTTTTGAAGAAGTTGTACGGAAAAGAAGCGGGTTCGGCCATTGCCGCGATGCTTCGCTTTATTGGAACACCGGAGGAGCTTAAAAGCGTAAAATCTCGTTTTACTGCTCATCTTAACGATGCGGCAAGGCAAGCAATGGAAGAGATGGAGGCAATGTTCACGATTCTGGAACGACTTAACAAGGTGGAACAACTGCGCATCGATTTCTCCGAGGTTGGAGAGCAGCCATATTACACGGGCATTGTGTTTCAAGCCTATATTGATACTCTGGACGACGCAATCGCTTCGGGAGGGCGTTATGATAAGCTGTTGGAGAGCTTCGGCTTTAATGCACCTTCCGCCGGCTTTTCCATCATGTTGAGAAAAATAGAGCCGCTGCTTGGAGATGACTTTCTCCCCCCCCGTCCGGTCACATCGGACCACTATGGAAGCTTTGAAGAGGCCTTTAAAGCAGCGGAAAAGCGGAGAGCAGCAGGCGAATGCATGACACTATAGGAGAAAGCGATGAATGAGAAATCACAGGAAGCCCCTTTGAGCCTTGCTTTGCCAAAGGGACGGCTGCTGGATGAAATACAAGAGCGATTTGCAGAAAGGGGAATGGCCTTTTCCTTTGAAAAACGAAAACTTGTGGCCCGCGACGAAAGCGGAACGCTTGAGATCTTTCTGGTAAAAAACAGCGATCTTCCCACATATGTGAACCATGGTATCGCAGGTCTCGGCATCTGCGGTTCCGATGTTCTGTATGAATCCGAATATCGTTTTTTTCGCCTCAAGACCTTTGATTTCGGCGGTACATCGATGTGCATTGCAGGCAGGCGGGACGAGCCCTTTTCACTGGATAAGCGAGGAGTCGCCGTTGCAACCAAATTTATCAATTTTACAAGGGATTACTTTCATCAAAGGGGGATTCCCGTTCAGATTATCAAGCTAAACGGTTCGGTGGAGCTTGCTCCGGTTTTAGGCTTGGCACCCTACATTGTCGATCTTGTTGAAACGGGAAACACGCTCAAGGCCAACCATCTTGAAGTGAAGAAGAAGCTGGAGGATATTCATGTTCACCTGATTGCGAACCCCTCCTACTATAAGCTCCACCACCGAAAAATCGATCATTTCATACAGATGATTGAGGAGGACAACCATGAGTGAAACCATTCGCATCGAAAGAAATACAAAGGAAACCGAAATCTGTGTCAGTTTCGAGGGGCCGGAATCTCTACCGGGAACAATTTCAACGGAAGTTCCCTTCTTCGACCACCTCCTTACCTCTATGGCGTTCCATGGGGAACTGGGCTTTACGATTTCCGCCCGGGGTGATATCGAAGTGGATCCGCATCATCTTGTCGAAGATACAGGGCTCGTACTGGGGGATGCCGTCAGAAGCTATGTTCTGAAGAAGAATGCGATCGAACGCTTCGGACATGCGGTTATCCCCATGGATGATGCATTGGTTGAGGTAACCATTGATGCGGGAGGGCGTCCCTACTTTTATATGAATGCCCTTTTCCCCCAAAGCATGTGTGGAAATTTCGACACTGCGCTTCTGAAAGAATTCTTCCGTGCCTTTGCCGTTCGCGGAGGTTTAAACCTCCATATAGATGCACGCTACGGCGAAAATAGTCATCATATTGCAGAAGCTGCCTTTAAGGCCCTGGGAAAAGCACTGGGAAACGCCCTAAAAAAGAAGGCAAAAGGTATAACCCCCTCGACGAAAGGAACGATTAGCGTTTGATAGGGGCTTAAGACCTTGCTTTTCTTCTATTTTTTCCCTATAGTTACAAGAAAACTTGGCCTTATGGTTAGTGTGGAATGAAAAAAGAGGAGTTATCAAAGTTGCTCCCCCGGGAAGGATTCCTCAAGATCGGAAAAACCGGGAACAGGCCCTTATCGTCATCCGATCGAGCCGCACTCATCAGGAAGGGAAACGAACAATACAATTCCGGGAACGTTGAACTTGCGAAAAGAATTTTCATCACTACTGGATATTCAGATGGTTTGATCAGGGTCGGTGACCGGTGCATAGAAAATGGGGATCCTTTGGAGGCCCTAAGACTCTACTGGCTCGCATCTGCACCAGGAAAGGTTGATGCATTGCTTGAACAAACCGCATCTGTTATTAGACGGTGGTTGAGCGAAGGGGAATGATAGATATGATGGATATGAATGAACCAGACGAAAGAGATTTTTCCGATGCCTCGGGTCAATTTGAAGAATCTGTTCTCAATGAAATTTCTGAGCTCTCGAAAAGAGGCTATCAGCTGCTGAAAGAAAATCTCACAGGAGAGGCGGAGCGTTGCTTCGAAAAAATCCTGCAGCATGATGAGTTTAATAATTATGCACTTGTAGGGATGGGGGATGCTTCCCGTAAACGGGGACATTTCAGAGATGCCATCACCTACTATCAACGCTGTCTTCAACATCACGACGGTAATAATTATGCACTCTTCGGGCTTGCAGACTGTTATAAGGCCCTGAATAAATATGATGATGCAATTAAGATATGGGAGCGGTATCTTCAACACGACGAGAAAAACGTCACCGTCCTTACCAGAGTTGCGGATGCCTATCGAAAGGTGAAGGACTTTCGCCATTCGAAAGAGGTATATCTCCAGGTCCTGGAAATCGAACCTGACAACCCATATGCGCTCATCGGCCTGGGGCATCTCCACTATGATTTCAGAGAATACGAGCAGGCCCTTCAGTATTGGGAGAGAATGCTGCAAGTCAAGAAAGAAAGCGTCGATATCAGGGTTCTCACCAGCTTGGGAAACTGTCACAGAAAGCTGAAAACCTACTCACAAGGGCTTGAATACTTCCATAAGGCATTGGAACTGGAACCGCAAAATTTCTACGCCCTCTTCGGGATGGCGGATTGTTATCGGGGAATGGATCATCATGCCGATTCTCTTGAGTATTGGCATCGAATTCTCAAGCTCGATCCTCACAACAAGGTAATACTCACCCGAGCCGGCGATGCCTACCGCTGCATGGGAGACTACGATAATGCCGAGGAATATTACCGCAAGGCTCTCAACATCGAATTTGACGTTTATGCTATTCTTGGTTTGGCACTTATCAACAAAGCACGGGGCAATTACGAGGAGGCCATCGAAAGCCTTTACGGGCTTTTGAAAGATGACCCCAAAAACCACCGTCTGTACACCGAGGTAGCGGAGTGTTACCTTGCCCTGGGACAAAAGTATAAGGCCCTCGAGGTTTTAGGGGATTTTCAGCGTCTTGGTATCCGCAACAGCTACGTTTCGTCTCTCGTTGAAAAGATTCGTCAAGGCGGATGAGCCCGTCACATTTCCCCTTCCCGGAAGGCACCGACTGCGCTTCCGGCTTAGTCTCCGATGAAATCTGCCGCGTATTTCACCTCTCCCCCGCTTTTCGGGGGAAACAGGTGTTCAAGGCACTCCAGCAAGGAGTATCTGCCTGGACGCAAATATCAACCCTGTCACTGAATGATCGGAACCGCCTGAGTGAAGAAGCCCCCCTTTTTTCTTCCATGCCTGTGCGGTTCGACGAGGCCTCTGACGGCAGTGCAAAGTTATTGCTGCAACTCATCGACGGCCGCTTTGTGGAATCGGTGCTCCTGGTAGATGAAAACGGTCGTAAAACCTCCTGTCTCTCCAGCCAGGTCGGTTGCGCCATGGGATGCGCCTTCTGCCGGACCGGGACCATGGGTCTTTTGCGGAATCTCAGTACAGGAGAAATTCTCGAACAGTATTATCACCTAAAAAATCATTATGGAGAGATATCGAATATCGTCTTTATGGGGATGGGAGAGCCCCTTGCAAACCTTCCCCGGGTACAAAAGGCAATAGCGATTCTTAACCACCCGGAGGGCCCAGGTATCGGCATAAGGAAAATAACGGTCTCCACCTGCGGCATTATCGACGGAATTCGCTCTCTTAGTGAAACAGCACTAATTCCCCGTCTTGCCTGTTCCCTGGTAACCGCAGATCCAAAGTTACGACAGAGGCTTATGCCGATTAGCAAAGCAAACCCCTTACCGGAACTAAAACAGGCATTACAGTTCTACCAAGAGAAAAGCAAGCGGCGAATAACCCTGGAATGTGTGCTTCTCGGCGGCATTAATAGTGCAGAGGAACAGGCCCAAGGCGTAGCTGAGTTTGCAAAGGGTTTGTCGGTATTGGTAAACGTCATCCCCTGGAACCCCACGGAAGGGCTTGATTTCCGGCCGCCGAGCGACCAGGAGATTATCCGATACAGAAAACGCCTTGAACAGGCCGGTATCGCTGTTTCCAGGCGTTACCGGCGTGGTTCGGAAATCAACGGCGCCTGCGGCCAGTTAGCGGTCCTCGAGAACCGCCCTGATTCGTCTGACCCCTGCAGATGAGGATTGCTCCTTCGTAATCTTAAATCGCCCCAATTGGCCGGTATGCTCTACATGTGGACCGCCGCAGACCTCTTTTGAAAAATCACCAATAGAATAGACCTTTACCTGTTCGCCGTACTTGCTTTCAAAGAAAGCAAGGGCACCGGCGGCCCGGGCCTCCTCCAGGCCCATCATCTCCATGGTAACAGGGAGATCGCGGTCGATTTGTTGATTGACAATCTCCTCAACCCGACGTACCTCTTCATCGCTCATCTTCTCGGGATGCACAAAATCGAAGCGAAGCCGTTCGGCGGTGATATTACTTCCCTTCTGCTGTACGTGCTCGCCCAGCACCATCCTAAGGGCCTTATGGAGGAGATGCGTGGCGGTATGGAGTGCAGTAGTCCGCTCGGAATGGTCGGCAAGGCCTCCCTTGAAGCTCTTCTCGGCTCCCTTTTTAGAAAGCTCCTGATGCTTTTCAAAGGATTTCTCGAATCCCTCCCGATCGACCGTCAAACCATGCTCGGCGGCAAGCTCCTCGGTTATTTCCAGCGGAAAACCGTAGGTATCATAGAGACGAAAGGCAACCCGACCAGGGATAACACCGCTTTTACTCTTCTTGAGATTGGGAAGAAGTTTCTCAAATTCGTGCTCACCCTTCTTTAGGGTTTCAGAAAAACGCCCCTCTTCCGCAGTCAGCTCTTCACGAACAAAGGCCCTTGCAGCAATCAGCTCGGGATAGGGAAGACCATACCGTTCGAAAACAATATCCGCAAGTTCGGAAAGAAAAGCACGGTCGATACCGAGTTTCAGCCCATGCCGAACGGCGCGGCGAATGAGGCGCCTGAGAATATAGCCTTGTCCCAGGTTGGAGGGCTTCACTCCCCGTTCGTCGCCAAGAATGAAAACAGAGGTTCGGACATGATCGGCAATGATCCTGATGGAGGTATCATCCCCCTCGTCCTTGCCATACTGTTTTCCGGAAAGCCGCTCAATGCCTGAAATCAGCGGGGTAAAGGCCTCGGTTTCATAGACCGATCGTTTTCCCTGCAGTACGGCAACGGTACGCTCTATGCCCATTCCGGTATCGACACATGTACGTTCAAGAGGAATAAAACTTCCGTCAGCCTGCTTATTGTACTGCATGAAGACATCGTTCCACACCTCAAAGTACTTTCCGCAAGGGCAACCGGGTCGGCAATCGTCTCCGCAAGCATCCCTTCCAGTGTCGATAAACATCTCTGTATCGGGGCCGCAGGGACCGGTCTCGCCGGCAGGCCCCCACCAGTTGTCTCCCCTACCGAGAAAGAAAATTCTATCTTCAGGGATTCCCATACGCTTCCAGACGGAAGCCGATTCTTCATCCCTGGGAACCTCGTCGTCACCGGCAAAACAGGTAACCGAAAGCTTTTCCACCGGGATTCCCAGCCACTTGGGGCTTGTAAGGAATTCAAAACTCATGGAAATGGCATCTTCCTTAAAATAGTCCCCAAGAGACCAGTTTCCAAGCATCTCAAAAAAGGTAAGGTGATGGGGATCCCCTACCGCATCGATATCACCGGTTCGGATACACTTCTGATAATCGGTAAGGCGGGTTCCTGCAGGATGAGGCTCACCCAGCAGATATGGAACCAGGGGATGCATACCCGCAGTAGTAAAAAGCACGGTGGGATCATTTTCAGGAATAAGGCTCTGGCCCGTAATACGGGCATGTCCTTTCGAAACAAAAAAATCGATGTATTTATTACGGAGTTCGTCAGAATTCATGATACATGATAGTACGAAGGCTGTACAAGCTTGTCAATAGAGTCCGGAAAAAGAAGCTTTTGGGACAATCAGATCTCTTCCAGATCGGGGTGGCTTCCCCCCTCGGAAAATTCCTGGAAGAAATAGACCAAAGCCCCATTTTTCGTTACCCGCAGATCCGCATACCCCTTTTCCACAAGGAGCTCAAGGGCTTTTTTTACATCATCAAGCCCCTTATCACATTCCAAAGCAACCGAGCTTGGGGTAACAACCCCCTTGTTCTTTTTTGCGGTCCTCAGGATGGCCTGCTCGAGACTCTCTTTCCGTCCGAGGCTCCGTACACCTCCGGTATGGGTCCTGTCGATCGGCCCATGGGCATCTCCCGCCATGGCCCCAAGAAAGGCATCGCGGTAACCGACCCTGAGATTTGCCTCCCGAACCTGCATAGGAAGAGTGATGAGATCGTAAAAAGCCCCGATTCCGAAAAGACCACCGGTAAAGAGGTAGAGAAGTCCGCTCCCCGGTTTTCCAAGATAAAAACGGTGAAATCCAAGCGCACCAAAACCAGAAATGAGCCACAGAAGATATGCAATACCGGTCGAATACACGAGAAGCGCCTCCTTCGATTATAAAGCTACTACGAAATAGAGGAAACGACAAGACACTTGTGCTATCGAGCTATACCAGAGGGTTATGTTCATCGGATAGAACTATCTCCCCCCGTTCGACAAGACCCCTTACATAGGCAAGAAAATCATTTCGAGCCTTATCGACTTCATCACGCCGAAGGGGCCCCGAGATCTCCAACTCCGATTGGACAAAGAGTTTTCTGCGATCGCTTATACAGGAAAAGAATTTTTCCTTCACAGCATCATTTTGCTCCTTCATAAGAAGCGCAATCTCCCGATCTTCGAAATCCCTAAGAACACGCTGCATATCACGGTCGGAAATACGAAGCAGATCCTCGACAGTAAAAAGCCGTTTGGAGATTTGTTCTTTCAATGCTACGTCGCCCTCTCCCAGGGTATCAAGAATGCGCTCCCCTTCTCTGAAGTTCATCTGTTTCAAGATGGAAGCAAGAACCGCTTGACCGTCGACTTCCTCCGTTATAACTTGCCCCTGAGCGTGTAATCGCTCCTGCAGCTTCATCTCGATAGAGGCGACAACAGAAGGAGATACCCGTTCCATCCGGCCAAGACGGCGAACCGTTTCAACCTGTAATGATGGAGAAAGCATTTTTACAATCTCTCCCGATTTCTTGCGGGAAAGGAAGCTAAGGACAATGGCAATAACTGCTGCCGATTCCCGCCGTAACAAAAGGAAGATCTGCTGGCTCTCTATTTCTTCGAGAAAGGAAAAAGGCTTTTGCCCTCCGAAGGGTATAACCTTTTCGAGCAGCGCATCCCCCTTGTCACGGCCGAAGGCCTTCTCGAGTATGGAGCGCGCCACATCGAGACCACCGCTCACAGCCTTCACTTTATCCTCAGCCTTCCCAAATTGATCAAGCAGGAGCTTTGCCTCTTCTTTATCAATCCGTTTTATTCCGGCAATTTCTCTGGTAATCTTTTCGATCTCATCGGTAGAAAAATGAGAAAGGACCCTTGCAGCCTGTTCCTTGCCTAAAAGAAGTAATAATTTTGCTGCCTTACGATAAGGATTTCCCGTAATACCCTTTTTGAGAAATCCCTGGAGCGAAGAATTTTCATCAGAATGGCTTTGCCCTTTATCCTTCTCTGCGTTCCCTTCTTTTCCTGGTTTTTCCGTTTTTCCGAAACGGCCGTATGCCTTGGCCGCTCTTTTGGGATCACTCATGGTCCTATACTACCTGCCAAAGGGGGGTCTGGTCAATTTCTCATTGTAAAGCTTTTCTACTGTCCGGAATCCTGGTGATTAAAAGGAGACAATTCCTTTTCTCTGCGTCAATTGAAAGCCAAACCATGGGGGAAAAGTATGTACCGGCATAAAAGAAAGGTGTCTACCTGCTAAACGGCATGTGCATCACCAATATTCGGAACACTGATATGATGTGACCTTTGTCAAGATTATTTTTCCGTTTCCTACACAATACCCCCCCAATATTGAACAAAGAAAAGGATTGATAGACAGGAAATCAGTTTTCGGCATCTGACCATTCTGATATACGCATATTGGTTAATGCAGGCCAATGATCCGCCTAAAGCCCTTTCTGTCTAACAACGTGAATCACCTCCTGGGTGTCTACATAGTGTCATCGAAGATAGCTGGATCTTTGCCCGATTATCCTGTCTATCAATCCCTCTCATCCAAAAAACCCTCTTATCGAAACAGTATTGGTCAGTTGATTCTATCGTTCATCATCCCCCAGATGAAGCAGGACAACTCTCTGGCAACAGCGACGGTCGCCTTGTTGTGATGTACACCGCGAGCTACAAGATTATTGTAGACTTTGTGCAATCTCCTGTTCGCCCTGTCAGCATACGCAATGACATCCGGATTATTTCCTTTCTGCCGTGCCTGCAGACGCTTTGTTTTCTTTCCATAGATATGACTTCTCAGGGTTGAGTTTGCTCCTTCGATAAGCAGGAGCCGTAAGCGTTCATTCCCGGCCTTTGTGATGCTCCCTCGTCGTTCTCTCTGACCACTGGAGTTTTCCCTGGGAACAAGGCCCAGGAACGAGGAGAACTGCTGTGGGTTTGCAAACCGGCAGCAGTCTCCAATCTCTGAAATAAACGATAAGGCCGTATGCGTCTCTATTCCCCTGAAGCAGCGAAGTTTCGATACCCGGTCCCGGTAGGCATCCAGGGCGGCCAATTCTTCGATCCTCTGATTATAGCGGTCTACCTTTTCCTGTTGGTCATGTACTTCCTGCAGATATTCATTAAACGTTTCATGGTCGACTTCATCCTGAAACAGTTGCCCCTTTAGCCATGTATAGTGGGTAATGGTCCAGTAGATCTTTCCCTCGGTGAAACATCGTCCATGACGCAGTAAAAAAGACAACAGGTTCTGTTTTGCCCGTCCCAGAGCCTTTTTTCGGGTATTTCTCAGCCGTGTATAATTTCTTACCGCTTCATTTTGCGGGGGCGGTATATGTACAGCACTGTGGTCCCCCAAGCCAGGTGTCTGGCCAGTCCTTCAGCATCTATCCTGTCTGTTTTTACATGATTGCCTGGTGCTTTCGGCAACGTAGTCGGGGCCATAATCACACAAGGGATAGCTGCTTTCGCCAAATTGTGGACATCGATTCCAATGTGGATTACAGTATTCATCTAGTGACCTCCATTTGCATGCGGTAGCCGCATACTTTGTTTTTTTCCCAGTATGCTCGGTGAATCCACGATTTGCAAACTGGGGGTCACTTCATATTGTCTAAGGAAAGCTTTTTTTTCCGAGCTGCCTTGACATTTTTGGCAGCATTGGGTATATATACATGCGTCGCGCCGCTGTAGCTCAGTCGGTAGAGCAGAGGACTGAAAATCCTCGTGTCAACAGTTCGATTCTGTTCGGCGGCACAAAGGCTGTCTGAGGTTTTCTCAGGCAGCTTTTTTTGTGCGGTATTTATACCCGTCTCAGTTCGGCCTCGGCTACTCCTCCAACAATTCGAACGACGGCATAGCGACCATCTTTGAATGCCCCCGGATTAACCAATACCGTCCGTCCGATTCGTCCGACACAGGCAGATTCATGTATATGGCCGCAAAGGTGGGCGATAGGAGCTACAGCTTCGCTCCAGCGGGCCACGGAGGTACTGCCGACATGTTTCATCTTCATCGCACGATCTGCACAGCTTCCATGAGGCGGCTGATGTGAGACAAAGATCAACGGCATTCCGTCTTGAGGAAGAGAAATGCTTGAAAGTTCCTGATTAAGGCCCTCCTCATCCATGGTGCTTGGCGTTTCAAGTGGACCGGGTAATGATCCGCCAAGCCCGACGAAACGAATTCCGGAAAAATCGCGGGAGACCAGGTGAAGACTGCCTTCCTGTTCACCAATGCATCGGGCCGCTTCTTCGGTATCGCAATTGCCGTGAATAAGAAAGAGGGGAAGCCCTAAATTTCGACACCCTTCGATGACGCGAAGGGCATCGGACCGACCTCCGAAATGGGTAAGATCTCCGGCAACAACAAGAAGATCGGCTGCTTCGGCCTCCTCTTTTAATTTGGATAGTCTATCAATATCTCCATGTAAATCACTCACTAACAGTATAATCATCGTTATTCTCCTTATCTTCGGCTGCGCTCATCGATAAGCAGATGATAGAGTTCCGCTTCCAGGGCAAGAAGCCGCGGATCATGGATGCTCCGTCGATCTCTATCAACCGGGTTGTCAAAGCGACCGACAAGCTCGACAAGCGGTCCGTCAAGCACGAATATTCTATCACCCAGCACGAGAGCCTCCTGAATGTCATGGGTAACAAAAATCGAGGTCCTTGGCTCCTGGCCCCATATATGCCGAAAGGCATTCACGAGTGAAAGCCTAAGGGCAAGGTCAAGCGCCTGAAAGGGCTCGTCCATGAGTAACATTGATGCATCGAAGGCAAAGGCCCTTGCCATGGCCACACGCTGCCGCATGCCGCCGGAGAGCTCTCCGGGGTAACGTGATACAGAGGAGCTCAGGCCCACAATCTCAAGAAATCGTCTCACCGCTCCTTCATCTTTATTCACAAGGCAGACATTTTCCAGAACCGTCATCCATGGCAATAAGCGCGGCTCCTGAAAAAGATAGCTTACGGCCTCTCCGGTATCCCTTCCGATACTACCGGCGGAGGGTCTCAACAGGCCGGCTATGAGATGCAGAAGCGTTGTTTTCCCACAACCGGAAGGCCCGAGGATTGCGGTAATCTCCCCTTCCGGGAACTCTAATGAGAAGTGGCGAAACACCTCGATTCCGCTATCATAGGTAAAGGAAACGTTCCGCCATTCCATTAGGAACTCCTTTTCCCAAAATGATCTGCCAGGGAAAGAAGTGCCTGAGAGAAGGCTGCTGAAAGCACCACAACGACAGTCCAGGCAAAAACAGCTTCTGACTCAAGGCTGAGTTGAGCAAGTTGCATCTGAGCACCCACCCCCGATCGGGGAATGGTAAGGATCTCCCCTGCGACCACAACCTTCCAACAAAGCCCGAGGGTTAAATGAGCAGCAGTAAGAATCGAGGGAACAAGCTGAGGAATGATGACTCGCCGCAGGCACTCTGCCGGAGGCACTCGAAAAATATGGGCCATCTCAACAAGCTTGTTATCGATTCCGAGGATCCCACGCTCGACAGCCCCAATGACCACGGGAAGGGCCATAAGGACCGCTGCAAACACAGGAACAACCGTGGAAGGAAACCAGAGTATCGCAATAAGAATAACGGCCATCACCGGCACTGTTCGCATGGTGTGAACAAAGGGAGAAAGAAAGGCCCGAAAGGCGGAAGAAAGCCCCGAACCTACGCCGAGGAGAATTCCGACAATGAGGGAAAAGAGGAAGGAAACGGCAACCCGTTCTCCTGATGCCGCTATATGTCTAAAAAACGTGCGCCTGTCCCCGATGGCGATAAGACGCCGAAGAACCGCCAGAGGAGTGGGGAGTATAATGTCGGCATTCACGATACTCGAAGCAGCCTCCCAGATAATGAGAAGCAGCACAACGGATGCCGCTACGAGCACCATGGACTTTGCCGGTGAAATTTTCATCTAACCGAACCTCGGTTCGTTTCTCTCCCCTTTCTACTGAAAATAGAATCCTTCGTCGGGAAGCTTTCCACCGATCGACGCGGGGTCAAAACCAAGCAGAACCCTGAGAAAATCTTCTACAAGCGGGCGGCTCTCGACGGCAGGAAGG
The DNA here is from genome assembly GCF_000378205.1 of Sediminispirochaeta bajacaliforniensis DSM 16054. Lineage (NCBI taxonomy): Bacteria > Pseudomonadati > Spirochaetota > Spirochaetia > Spirochaetales > Spirochaetaceae > Sediminispirochaeta > Sediminispirochaeta bajacaliforniensis. The sequence continues at coordinate 37,311 of NZ_KB899429.1, forward strand.
AAAACAAGGTTGCAGTTGGGAATTGCCGGGGCGGCAATTGCAGCAGGCATGATATCGAACTTTTCGATAAGGGCCGCGGCATCATCGGGATTTGCCCTCACCCATTCGATGGAAGCCTTATATGCATCCAGAAACCTTCGAGCGACCTCCGGATGGCTGTCGATCAGCTTCGATGAAAGGACGACAACGGTAATGGGATAAGAACGCCCCGCTTCACCCCCATAAAGATCGTTCCAACTCTGCTGGAAATCGATCACAGAGGAAACAGCTGGAGCTTTATTTGAAACCAGGGTTGCAAAGGGCTCAGGGAGGACCCCGTACTCAACCTTCCCTCCAATAAGAGCCTGGGCAAGTTGGGGGGCAGCGGTGATCGAGTAATCGATATTCACCTCCTTTTCAACACCTGAACGGGAAAGAAAATAGCGAAGTAAGAAATCGGGCGTTGCTCCCTTGCCCACCGTGTATACGGTTTTTCCCTCGAGGTCGGCCCAGGAGGCAATGTCGGTATCCGAAGAGAGGAGTTGGAGAATTCCATAGCCGATTACTCCACCGAGGCGGTAACCGGTACCCGCGTTATAAAGTTTGGCAGCAAGGTTCGTGGGGAAAACGGCGATATCGACCTCCCCGGAGGAAACCCTCGCCACCATCTCCTGGGGAGTGGGAAGCACCTGAAATTCGACGCTGATTCCCGCTCCAAGCTCAGGAGGATCTTCCAAAAGGCGCACGGCCCCAAAGCCGCTGGATCCCTTATAGACGGCACCACGTATAACAAGGGATTCTTTCTTTTCCTTTGCCCCACTTCCGAAAAGCGGCAAAGCAGATGCCAGCAAAAATCCTGTCAGCAACAGGGAAAAAGCACGGAAACTACTCCATTGCTTCAAATTCTTCATATCAACTGTCCCTTCTTTTCTCATCATTTCGCAATAACACGGAAAAAACGCTTCTTTCCTGCACGAAGCAAAAGCTCTCCGTCATCATCAAGTTGCTTATTTGTAACGATTGCTTCAATATCATCGATTTTTACGTCATTAATAACCGCTCCCCCTTGCTGAACAAGCCTACGGGCTTCACTGCGCGAAGAACAGAGAGTTGTCATGGCGAAAAGTTCGAGAATACCAATCCCTTCTTCCAGATCCTCGTTCGGGAGCTCGATAAAAGGTATCGCCCCCCGATCTGAGGCCCCGCCGACACTGAACGCGGACTTGGCAGCATCCCTGGCCTTATCGGCCTCATCTTTACCATGGATCAGTTTGGTCTGCTCATAGGCGAGGATCTCCTTGGCGCGATTCAGGTCGGAGCCCTCCAATCTGCCGAGCTTCCTTACCTCTTCTACAGGCAGGAAGGTAAAAAGCATGAGGAATTTCTCTACATCTGCATCGGCGATATTCCTCCAGTACTGGTAATACTCAAAGGGGGGAAAGAGATTCGGATCAAGGAAAACGGCGCCCTTTTCGGTTTTTCCCATTTTTTTGCCGTCGGAACGGGTAACAAGGGGAAAGGTAAGCCCGAAGACCTCATTCCCCGACATTCGGCGAATCAGTTCCACACCGGCGACAATATTACCCCACTGGTCGTCTCCTCCAATCTGGAAGAGACACTTCTCATCCCTATTAAGAACATAAAAATCATAGGACTGAAGGAGCTGATAGTTGAATTCGATAAAACTGAGCCCCGTTTCCAGGCGCTTTTTATAGGATTCGAAGGTGAGCATCCTGTTCACCGAAAAATGCCGCCCGATATCGCGCAGAAATTCGATGTAATTCAAATTGGCAAGCCAATCGTAATTGTTCAGCAGCTTTGCTTTTCCATCGGAAAAATCGACGATCCTGCCGATCTGCTTTTTTATAGCCTCGGCATTCTTCTGTATTGTTTCAACCGACTGGATCTTCCGCATCTCGGTTTTACCCGAGGGATCTCCGATAAGAGCGGTCCCCCCACCCACGACAGCAAGGGGCTTGTGGCCTGCACGCTGAAGGTGGGCCATGGCAAACAGAGGTACCATATGCCCCACATGGAGGCTGATACCGGTAGGGTCGACCCCAACGTAAAAGCTGTTCGGCCCGGAAGCGAGGGCCGTTTCCAGCCCCTTTTCATCGGTACATTGTTGGATAAATCCCCGTTCCCGCAGGACGGTCAAGGTATCGGCCATCTCACACTCTCCTGTAGTTCTTAATCTCTACCCTTATTCGGGAGGTCAATTCATCGATGGGAACCCGAACCTGCTCCATGGAATCCCTGAAACGCAACGTGACGGTCTTGTCCTCTTTCGTGTCATAGTCGATGGTAACGCAAAAGGGTGTTCCGATCTCGTCCATGCGGCGATAACGACGGCCGATGGCGCCGGATTGATCGTAAAAAACGGCGAACTCCTCACGAAGATCAGAAGCGACCCCCTGGGCGATTTCCGCGATGCCATCCTTCTTTACCAAGGGGAGCACGGCAACGGTGACAGGAGCGAGCGAGGGATGGAAATGAAGCACGGTTCTCACATCGCCGCCTTCCAACTCCTCTTCTTCATAGGCATCGGAAAGAACCATAAGAACCGAACGGGTAAGCCCTGCCGAGGTCTCTATCACATAGGGTATATAGCGGGACTTATCATCATCAAGATAGGTGAGATCCTTGCCGCTGTATTCCGCATGACGGCTCAGGTCAAAGTCGGTACGGGAATGGATACCCTCAAGTTCCTGCCAGCCCATAGGAAACTCATATTCAATGTCAAAGGCATCTTTTGCGTAGTGAGCAAGTTCGTTTTCGCCGTGACGGTGGAAACGGAGCTTCTCTTTTCGTATTCCGAGCTTATCGTAATAGGAAATACGTTCGTTTTTCCAAAACTCGAACCATTTGTCATCCTCTCCCGGCTTTACAAAGAACTGCATTTCCATCTGCTCGAACTCACAGGTTCGGAAGATGAAATTCTTCGTAGTCACCTCGTTGCGAAAGGCCTTTCCGACCTGGGCAATGCCGAAGGGGATCTTCACCCGGCTGGTCTGAACGACATTACGGAAATTGACGAATATTCCCTGGGCGGTCTCGGGACGCAAATACACGATGCTGCTGTCGTCCTTGACAGGGCCGATATGGGTTGCGAACATCAGATTGAAATCCCTGGGCTCGGTAAAGGTTCCCGAGTTGCCACAAACGGGGCAGGGAGCCTCAAGATTGATCTGATCGGCCCGAAAGCGGCTCTTACACTGCTTACAATCCACCAGGGGATCGGAAAAGTTATCGATGTGCCCCGAGGCCTCCCAAACCCTGGGATGCATCATGATAGCGGCATCGAGGCCGACGATATTATCATGAAGCTGGGTCATCTCCCTCCACCAATAATCTTTGACGCGGTTCTTCAGTTCAACACCAAGAGGACCGTAGTCCCAGGCCCCGGAAAGTCCTCCGTATATCTCACTGGACTGATACACAAAGCCTCTTCTTTTGCAGAGCGAAACCAGTTTTTCCATGCTTACTTCACGATTCTCAGCCATCAGTCAACCTCACTTCTTGAGCAATTCTATTCCCCGGTCGATACGATCCAGGGCTTTGTCTATTCCAATCAGTCGAATGGAGCCGAAAAGAGGCGGAGAAACGGTGCTGCCGGTAATGGCGACACGAAGAGGAGAGAGCATTTGTCCCAACTTGAAACCCAACTCCTCGGATTTTTCTCTGAACATCTCTTCGACGGCATCGTCGTCGGCCCTTTTCATGGCCTCGATAATTGTTCTACCCGCTTCCATTGCAATGATGGTAGATGCGGCATCCATTTTTTTCGCAATAAGCTCTTCCGCCGTATAGCCGGAAGGTTCCTCAAAGGCAAATCGGCAGATCTCACCGGCATCGGGAATGAACTTCATCCGTTCCTTTACCAGAGGAACCATCTGCTTCACAAGCTCCACTTGAGATGCTTCCGGGGGATCGGAAACCAAACCCGCTTTCTCAAGGAAAGGAAGCATACGTTCGACCAGCTTGGTATCATTCATCCGGCGGATATACTGCCCGTTGAACCACTCAAGCTTCCGGTAATCAAAAACCCCCGGCGCCTTGTTGATTTTTTCCAGGCTGAAGAGCTTCTCCAGTTCTTCTTTTGTGAAGAACTCCCGCTCGCCGTCGTAGCTCCAGCCGATAAGACTCACGTAATTGATCAGGGCCTCCGGCAAATAACCGGCCTTTCGGAATTCCCGCACAGCGGTGGCACCGTGGCGCTTCGATAACTTTTGTCCATCCTTACCCATAACCATGGGAAGATGACAATAGACCGGCGGCTCCCAACCGAAAGCCCGATAAAGCAGCACATGAAGCGCTCCGGAAGGAATCCACTCCTGTGCGCGCAGGATATGGGTAATCTTCATGAGATGGTCGTCAACCACATTCGCAAGGTGATACGTGGGAAAACCGTCGCTCTTGAGAATCACAGGATCAGGCGGTATGTCGCGGTTTTTTCTGGTCACCGTACCCAGCAGGACATCATCAAACGAGGTTTTCCCTTCTGCGGGGACCTTAAAGCGGACGACAGGATGCTCTCCCGCAGCAATCCGCTGTTTCGCCTCCTCGAAAGGAATCGAACGACAATGACCATCATAGCCCACGCGGGAGGCCTTGTTCTTCTGCTGCTCCTGCCGAAGTGTTTCAAGCCGTTCGGAACTGCAAAAACAGTAATAGGCATGTCCACTTTCGATCAGCTTCTTGGTATATTCCTGGTAGAGCTCATGGCGTTCGGATTGAATATAAGGGCCGTAATCGCCACCCTTTTTCGGTCCCTCATCCCACTCTATTCCCAGCCAGCGGAGGGTCTCGAAGAGATCCTCCAAGGCCTCATCATGATACCGTTCACGATCGGTATCCTCGATTCTGAGGATAAAGGATCCACCGCTGGATCGGGCAAAAAAATAATTAAACAGGGCGGTTCTGATTCCCCCGATATGCTGGAGCCCGGTCGGAGACGGGGCATAACGTACGCGTACACTCATAGTTGCCTTTCCTTTTGAAAGATATTTGCTATTATATCGATCACGTCAAGGAAGGGTCAACCAAAGGGAAGGCTGACAGTCAGGCCTCTTTCTCGATCTCCTGCTTCGAAGGGTAAAGCCAGTTGAGAGCATCCTCGGTCAACTTTGCAAGGATGACCGGCACGACCTGTTCCCTGCTTCGCTGGATCTCCTTTTCAAGGGCCGGTCTGGAGTAGCGTTTTTTCATTTCGGCACTTTCGGCGGAGACCAGCGAGGCAACATCATCCTGTTCGACGGTAAAAGGGGCAAGGGAGTAGAGAAGAAGGAGCCGCACCGTCGGGCCGACGTAACCGGAATGAATCATCGATACGAAGTGCCCCATAGCCTCCTCGCGGCGCACCTGCATCAGAAGTGAAAAACCGTACAGGAAATTGATCCATTCCTTATCTTTCCTCGTTTCATCCCGATGAGGACCGAAAAAGAACTCCAAGCCCTCGGCATCGGTCCGCAGCAGCCGTGGAATACCCAATGAAAGCAAAAAGCGGGAATGCAGCCTGGGATAGTGTTCCCGGAGATGGCTCTCCAGGCGATCGATCCCCTGCATGTTATTCTTCAAAAGATAGGCGTTGATGAGTATTCGTATCTTTTGACCGGATATCCGTCCCCTTTGGTAAAGACGATCCTCAAGATAGGCGATGACCCCATCCCAGTTTTCGTCTTCAAGGTTTCGAAAAAGCCTCCAGTTCAAAAGAAAGTAGGAATCGATACCGCCTATGATAAGAAAAAAGATGATGGGAAGATACCAGCTGTCGCGCCAAAAGATTGCGGCATATTCATGACCGAGCATAAACAAGGGCATAAAAAAGACAACAAAAAACGATAACACGATGACAAGATTGAAAAACAGAAAAATTATCTTAAACTTCACCCCAAAATGCTCCTATAATAATAAGAGAAAGTGTAATCTATCCTGGAAGGGGGGTCAACGGCGTCGTTCATGAAAAGTATTTCAACCAGTAGCCTTGAACCGCAGATTTATATTAATGCGCCTCTGTTTCTAGACGAGGGCTATGTGCTTCTCACCCCGGATATTCCCGTTACCCGACGACTGATCGAACGGCTGGAATCATGGTATTTCGAAACGGTTTATAGTGACGGAATGCCGGTCGATGCTCCACCGGCTGACGGGACGGGAAAGGTCGGGGTCCTCGATGCAACCATGAAAGAGAGCGAGGCTCTCCAGAATGCCGTCGATTTCATTACCGAAGAAACCGGGAAACTTGCAAAGGTCTATACCTCCTTTCTCGAACATAATGTACTATCGATAAATGAACTTTCAGACATCGTCAAAGAGATCATTGCAAAGCTCAAGGAAGAGAGCCGTTATCTTCTTGCCCTTCCCGACAGTGAAGAAGAGGATCAGAACTTTATTGTTACCCATTCGGTAAAGACAGCCGTAGTGGCCTTGGCTCTGTCGCTTTTTCTCAATATTCCTCCTCATAAACAGATCGAGATAGGCCTTGCGGCCCTGCTTCACGAAATCGGGATGATTCGGATTCCGCCCCAGATCTACAAACACAACAGAAAGCTGACCCCGAAGGAGCGACAAACCATCATCACCCATCCCGTCATCAGCTTCAAGATTCTCAAAGAGGCGGGATTCCCCAATCCTGTTGTTCTGGCAGTCCTGGAGCACCACGAATATATCGACGGAACAGGTTACCCGAGAAAACTTCGTGGAGATCAGATTTCCTTGTACGGTAAAATCATAGGCGTTGCATCCTCCTATGCCGCAGCGGTTTCGAAACGGCCGTTTCGGGAAGGAAGAGACGGCCATTCCGGAATCATGGATCTGGTAAAGGAGATGGGGCGACGTTACGACGATACAATCCTCAGGGCCCTGGTTCTGACACTTTCGGTCTATCCCGTAGGGACCTATGTGCTTCTTACCAACAAGGTCAAGGCCCTTGTCGTCAAGACCGATCAGAAGCGACCTAAGGAGCCGACGGTCCGCCTTTTGGTTAATGAAAACAACACGCTCTATCCGGAGCAGCCCGTGGTACAGATTCGGGAAGATAATGAGGTAAAGATTGCCCGTCCGCTTTCCCGAAGTGAGATCGAAGAGTTGAAAAAACAGTTACCCCTGCGCCATTAGGGATATCATTTTGTTGACAGAGCAAGGCCTTTCGGTTAGCCTTTCACCACTTTCGTCATGAAACAGCATATGAAACAGGATCAAATACTCAATACGATAGGAAAATTCATCCGCCAGGGCCGCCGTAACGAACTGGCTCCCCTGCTCTTCGACCCCTCGGCGATCGAAAAGTCGGAACAAATACCCGACGGTGATCAAATAAAAATCGAGGCTCGAATCATTAGCGATGCCCTCGAGTCCGTTACCAACGGGATGTACAATCCGGAGGCGGCAACGGAACTCCTGTCCATAGGGGAAACATCCCCCTTGGCAAGCTGGAAGGCTCTCTGTCTATCGATCTCGGCCTTCTACAACGGAAATCGAGACGAGGCACTGAACCAGTTATCGCATATTGATGACGAAAGTCCGGCCTCCGCCCTCATCCCGGTTGTCACACAACTGTGCGAAAAAAGAGAAGGCAGGGAAGGAACCCTTTCTCCGAAGAGCAAAAGTCTCTTTACCCAGGTCACCGAGGATCGGTCCTTTATCACCAGCGCCCAAAATCAGCTGAAAGAGTATCTCGAAGGAGAGATGGAGGAACTATTCGTTGAAACGGCAATCCTCCTCATCCGGGACCTTAAGGGTGACTATCCGAAGGCTGCGAGGTCCCTTGCCATGTGGATCACAAAAACAGCTTCTGTCTACGGATTTTCGCCCGAAATCATTGTCTCAAATCTGAAACTGATATTCGGGCCGGCCGAAGGAAGCAGGCTCTGCGCACTGGCTCTCCAGGACGAAGAGCCGGAAATAAGTCTGCTTTTCTGGATCAGAGCACTGATATCACGATTGAAGCAGCATGATATCGAGGAAGCCGAGACCGCCGCTTTCCGGGAAATCATCGCCGAAGCGGCGATGAGAGTGGAAAAGATGATGTGCTCTCCGAAAGAGGCAGAAGAGGCAGGCTATGAGATCGAGGAATGGAAAACCTATATACAGAGCCTTGCAAGCCTGAGCGCTGCCTCTGCTTCGCTACTAACCATCTTTGATCCTGCCATCACCTTTCCACCGACTTGGGAAGAGGATTCGTCGACAGTCTTCTCGTTTCTGACGGGCCTCGGATACGAAGAGGAATGTCGTCCGATGATGAAACGTCATCCTCAGGATCGGCCTTCCATCCCCCAACGGGAACGTCGCCCTGCCCGTCCTGTACAACTCGAACTCTTCGCATAGCCACTTTTCTTGGGAGGTAGATGTCGGATGAAAAAGACCAAACATGATTATATGAAAGAATTGCGGTCTCCTGCTCCCTTAGCGAATATCGACGATCTGGATAAAGAAATAGAGTCACGCCCCAATTACGTCGGACCGGGGGCCTGGATCGCCGTGGCAAAGGAAAGAATGAAAGAAAGCATAAAAGAAATCTGTACAAATGATAAGCGCCCGACGTAAACTTGATATAGTATGCATCAAGGGGGCAACGCATGAATCAAGTGACGGGGACACTGCCCGACGGCAGCAGAGAAACAGTTGCTTACGGAACAAGAGTCAGTGAATTTCTTCCATCATCGGAAGCGGATGACCCACAGGGGCCGGTCGTAGCGGCCCTTGTCAATAACGATCTGGTTACTCCTTCTTTTAAGATCGAAATCGACGCAACCGTCGAGCCGGTTAAACTCTATAGCAAATACGGCAACAGGATCTATCGGCGTTCCCTCTCCTTTTTACTCGGGCTTGCTTCAAAAAAGGTCTTTCCCGACCGCCACCTCGTGATCGGTCACAGCCTCGGAGACGGCTACTACTACTATTACAACGGAATGGCTGGTGTCGGGGAGGAAGAAATTGCCCGTCTTGAAGCAGAGATGCGTGCAATAGTAAAAGCGGCTCTGCCGATCAAACGTTCGGTGATCAGCTATGAGCAGGCTCTCGAAATGGTCCGCAAGGAAAATCTTCCGGCAACAGAGCTGCTCCTTCGTTACCGAAACGATCCGAAGATTCCTTTATACATGTGTGATCATTTTTTCGATATCAGCTATGAACCCTTGCTGGACAATACCTCGCTGCTGTCGCTCTTCGAATTGAGAAACTATCCCCCAGGCTTTCTTCTTCGCTATCCAAGGTCGAAAGAACCGACAAAGCTCGGATCGTTTGTCGACCATCCCCTCCTTTTTTCAATTTTTAAAGAATATAAGGCTTGGGGAAAAATTCTGGATGTAAATTGTACGGGGAGGTTGAATCAGCTTATCGAGGAACGAAACATTGCCCCCTTCATCCAGGTAGCAGAAGCACTTCACGATAAGAAGATCAGCCAGATTGCCGACCAGATCGCGCAACGGCGGGATACGGTACGAGTGGTCCTCATTGCAGGTCCCTCTTCATCGGGAAAAACAACCTTCACAAAAAAACTGGCGATACAACTTCAGGTACTTGGCTTTAATCCCGTCGTTATCGGCCTTGATGATTACTTTCTCCCCAGGGGAAAAACACCTTTGGATGCCGATGGTAATCCCGATCTTGAGAGTCTCCACGCCCTCAATATCGAGCAGCTTAACAGCCATCTTCTTGCACTTTTTGCGGGTAGAGAAATCGAGGTCCCCATCTTCGATTTTAAAGCGGGGAAACCGAAAGAGCATGGGAAAAAGCTTCGCTTCGGAAAACGCAATATTCTGCTCATGGAAGGGATTCACGGACTCAACCCCGATCTTACCCCAGAGATACCGAGAGAACAGAAACACTTGGTTTATATCTCCGCTCTTACCCAGCTCAACCTCGACGACCATAATAGGATCGCGACCACCGACAACAGGCTCTGCCGCCGAATGGTTAGGGACCATCAGTTCCGAGGGAACAGCGCACTCTCTACCCTGGAAATGTGGCCTTCTGTCAGACGGGGGGAAGATAACAACATATTCCCCTATCAGCATCTTGCGGATTCGGCCTTCAACAGTGCCTTAGACTATGAGCTTGCGGTGCTAAAACCTTACGTGGAGCCGCTGTTGAATACAGTCAAACCCTTCCGCCGGCAGTACAGTGAAGCGAGAAGGCTCCTGGCATTTCTGACCAATTTCTCTTCGATCCCGGTCCAGTATGTCCCCCAACATTCCATCTTGCGGGAATTTGTGGGAGGAAGCGGCTTTAGCTACTAGGGCTATAGATTGCATGATTTTTTCAACCTTTGTTCTGCTGCTGCCGCTTTTTCTCATCATAGGTGCCGGCTACCTTTTCGCCAGGTTCTATGCAGTGGGTGAAGCATCATTGATCGCAGTCCTCACAGACTTTTTCATGCCGATGTTGGTTTTCGTTTCACTGTACCGATCTACCATTACTCCGTTGGAACTTGGAAGACTTTTCGGGGCTACCAGTACCGTGGTGGTGATCATGTTGCTGCTGGCAGTATTGTATGCCCGTATCGTCCGAATAGACCCGAAGAGCTTTGCCTTACCGGTAATCTTCATGAACTCAGGCTTTCTCGGCATCCCCCTTATGCAGATATGGGGAGGCTCGGAGGCGATGAATATCATCATCATTTTTGATGAAATTCAGACCCTCTATATCTTCACCCTTGGGCTCGTCATCATTCGGGGAGGGGTAAGCAAAAAGGCCATCAAAGCCTCCCTAAGCAGCCCGATTCTCTGGGCCGTTATCGCCGGATTCGGGGCAAATGTGGGCGGACTGCCGATCCCTCATCCCATTCTCGACACCTGCGCCTTCGCCGGCGATGCAGCGCCCCCGCTTGCGGCCTTTACCCTGGGGCTCTCCATCCATGCCCGCAAACCTCAATTGGAAATACACCTCTTTGCAGGAATCCTTCTCAGGATCGTCGCCGGATTTCTTACGGCCCTGCTTGTGGTCACCCTCTTCGGCTTCTCAGGAACAGCCCGCACGGTACTTTTGGTAACGGGGGCCTTACCGGCGGCACTGTTCAGCTATGTCCTTCCCAGTCGCTACGGCATAGATAGCCGAAGAGCCCAGGGAATTGTTATCGCCACGACGATGCTGAGTATCATCATCATCCCCGTGGCATTTGCAATTGCCCAGGCACTATAACGACGGCAAAGCGAAACAAGAGGGCGAGCACAAATAGTGCCGCTACTCCGAGAATCAAGGCTATTATCACTATCTTGTTGCTGGTTTTCATTCTTTTCTCTGCTCCTTTCGGCAGGTTTCATAGGCGTCGATCACTTCATCAATCGTTATATCGAGGGTCTCCATCGCATGAAACAATGCGGGTAATTCTTCCTCGAAGAAACTTTTTTTCCGCTCCCGTTTGACCCTTTTGGCGCCCTCCGGGGCCACAAAGTAGCCGATGCCCCGCTTGTTATAGATAACCCCAAGCTCCTGAAGGTAACTATAGGTCCGCATCGCCGTATTGGGATTCACCTGCATCATCCCTGCAAATTCCCTAATGGAGGGAACCCTCGTTTCTACGGGCCAAGTACCGGTAATAATCTGTTCAAACATAAAATCGGCGATCTGAAGATAAATGGGACGTGTATCATCAAACTCCATGGCTCACCTCTGCCTCTCTGATTCGCAGCCAGGAAACCAACCAGCAGAAAGGCGGAAGAATACCCCAATAAAAGATTTCGGCACAACGGACGACTCCTTCCATCAACCGCCTGCCGCGAAGGGGACGGAAAATCAAGGGGTCCAAGTGGTTCAATTGATGCAGCCCACCGAAAACAAGCCATTGAGCAAGGAGCCCAAGAAAAGAAAAGAAAAAAGAGAGCAGTGTAAGTGTAAGTACTGTTTTTAAAAAGTGATTCTTACGAAACCAGGCGGCACCGAGAAAGAAAAGAGACTGGCTTGCAAGATAATTGGCATACAAAAGTCTCAAGTTTCGTGTAAAAGGCGTAAAGAACGGAATTGCATTACGAAACAAAAGTAAAGTCAGGAAGTGGGCACAGAGGGCGGCAATGCTGTAACCGAAAATAGCAAGAAGAAGGTAGCCGGGGCCCGAAAAGAGAAGACGAGAGAGGGTTTTTTCCCCTGCCCCGGCAGGCAGAAGGATAAAATGGCGGGTGGTAGCTTTGCGATGAAGATCGGAGAAGGCCCGGCTGGTAAGTATGTATCCGCCCGGAAGGAATAAAAGAGGGAAAAGGATATCGTGGAACTGCCTAGTATCTCCCTGCCAGGCAACAAGCACACCAAGAACGATTATCACGGCAATTGCGGCGGCAAGGGCAAGAAAGGCATTGCGCCATTGGGTATGGAGATCCCGTTTCATGAGAAGTAAGAGGCGGCGAATGGAAAAGCTCATCACCCGGCCCTCCTTTGAAGTGCGGCCTCGACCCTTTCCCGAGCTGTCATGACAGCATTGAAGAAAACCTCGATATCAACCGAACCTTCCTCTCCGCTTTTGTTCTCCTCCACCACGATGTAGCCCCCCAGGGCCTGATCGCTATAAATAGGAGCCGGGTCGGAAGGAAGCGCCCGAACATAGCGCATCAGTAGCGACCTACCGATTTCTGCAATCGTACGGTTGAGAATAATCGCCCCTGAATCCACAATGACAATGGGATCAATCAAGTGCCCCATATCCCGTACCTGGTGGGTTGAAATAATAATGGTCTTGGTTTCATCGACTGCGGAGGCAAGCACCCGCCGAAATTGATTTTTGGAAGGAATATCCAATCCGTTTGTGGGTTCATCAAGGAAAAGTATCGAGGTATTGCATGCAAGGCCGAAGGAGAGAAGAAATTTTTTACGCTGGCCATAGGAAAAGGTGGTAAGCTTCCGGTTCCCTGGGATATCAAACTCTTCGAGATAAGAGAGAAACTGATGGTGGTCAAAGCGCTCATAAAAGGGAGCATACAGCAACTCGTAGGCCTCCCCGGTAAGCGCATTTACATGAAAGTCCTCTGCAAGAAAGAAAATTTCGGCAAGAAGCGAAGGAGAACGCTTGGCAGGTTCCCGCCCAAGGAGAAGGACCTCCCCGGCCTCAGGGAAAAGCAGCCCCGACATAATCTGCAAAAGTGTTGTCTTCCCCGCACCATTTTTACCAAGGAGTCCGTAGATATTACCTGGCTTTAGGTTTAAGTTCAAACCGCGAAAAAGATGGTTTTTACCATACCCAAAATCCATTCCGGATATTCGGATCATTTCAAACCTCCGTATTACTGTTCTATTTAATTAGTACACCAGAACAATAAAACAAATGTCGTAACAGTGTCAATCCATCTTTCAGGAAATAGTTTCCGTTTCCATGTCACGATAACGGGAAAGAAGGGAAAGGAAGTGTTCTCTGGAGATTTCTTCCGCACCAAAAGAGGCAAGGTGCTCGGTATAGACTTGGCAGTCGATGAGTCGATAGTTCTGCCGGACAAGAAACCGTACGGCAGTGACAAAGGCAACCTTACTTGCATCACGCCGAAGTGCGAACATCGATTCGCCACAAAAAAGGGCCCCCACAGAAACACCGTAAAGCCCTCCCACAAGCTCTCCTTCGAACCAACTTTCAAAGGAATGAGCATAGCCCAGGCTGTGAAGCCTCTGGTATGCCGTAATCATCTCTTCGGTTATCCAGGTGCCCTCCTGCCCGGGACGAGGCACCTCGGAACAGCCTCGTATGACTTGATCAAAGGCCCGATCCATGGTGACCCGATATTCACCGGAGCGTATACGTCGTTCAAGCCGATGAGGCGAGTGGAGTTTTTCAGGAAAGAGGACGAACCGGGGATGGGGGTTCCACCAAAGAATGGGGCTGTCTTCACCAAACCAGGGAAAGACCCCCTGCCCATATGCGGAGACGAGAATCTCGGGCGAAAGGTTTCCCCCTATGGCAACAATTCCTTCATCATCTTTAGGCGCCGGAAATGTTACAACCGGCAGCCCTTCGGTAAAAAAAGGCATGGTAAGCAATGACCTAGTTAGAGAACTTCTACCTTGATTTTACCGGCATCAAGGCTTACCCGGGCACGGCCGCCGGAGGAAAGATCCCCGAACAGGACCGCATCCACAAAGAAAGTCTTAACGTGTTCCTGAAAGAGCCTTGCAATATTTCTGGCTCCGAAAACAGGGTCATACCCTGTTTCAGCCAACCAGCGGCGTGCTTCAGGAGTGACTTCAAGGAAAACAGACTTTGCTTCCAGCTGCAGGGCAAAGGCCTTAATCTCTTTATCGACGATTTGCAAAACGACGTCGATCGGCAAATGGGCAAATTGGACAATACGATCAAGACGATTCCGAAACTCGGGGCTGAAGGCATCCTCAAGGGCCTTCCCAAGGGCGGATTCACTCACACTCCGCTCTCCGAAACCGATCATCGGCTTACCAATATCGCGGGCCCCGGCATTGCTGGTCATGATGATAATGATATTACGGAAATCGGCTTTTCGCCCCGAGGTATCGGTCAAGGTAGCATAATCCATCACCTGGAGGAGCATGTTGTACACATCCCGGTGAGCCTTTTCGATCTCATCGAGGAGAAGCACGGCATGAGGCTCCTTTCGTACCGCATCGGTCAAGAGCCCCCCCTCTTCATAGCCAACATACCCCGGAGGGCTACCGACAAGCCGGCTCACCGAGTGGCGCTCCTGATATTCACTCATATCAAATCGAATAAGGCCGATCCCCAGGTGTTCGGCGAGTTGTCGGGCGAGCTCGGTCTTTCCGACGCCGGTAGGCCCGACAAAAAGGAATGAGGCAACAGGACGTTCACCATTACCGAAGCCTGCACGGGAGCGCTTTATGGATTCCACCACCGCGGAAACGGCCTCATCCTGCCCGAAGACCACGGACTTCAGACGCTGATCAAGGGTACGAAGCCGCTCAGTCTCATCGGAAGAGACACTACGCTCGGGAATTCGTGCGATCCCTGCCACAACCTTTTCCACAATCGACCGATCAACTACTCGTCGTTCATCCGCCTCTGAAGGTTCGGAAAGTTGGATCCAGGCACCGGATTCGTCGACGACATCGATGGCCTTGTCGGGCTGTCGCCGATCGTTGATGTACTGGGTGGAAAGATCGAGGGCCGCCTCTATTGCATCATCGTCATAGCTGACCCCGTGATATGCTTCATAACGGCCTCGTAAGCCTTGAAGAATCGCAAGGGTTTCATCCCTCGAGGTCTCGGGGATATCGATTTTCTGAAATCGACGACTTAAGGCCCGGTCCTTATCAAAAAATTTCTTAAACTCCTCATCCGTGGTGGAACCGATACAGCGAACATTACCGCTGGCAAGCACAGGCTTAAGGAGATTCGATGCATCCATCGATCCGCCGGAGACCGCCCCGGCTCCGACAATGGTATGAATTTCGTCGATAAAAAGAATAACCCGTTCTTCGGCTTCAAGCTCCCGAAGGACCTGTTTCATGCGTTCCTCAAAATCACCGCGATACTTCGTACCCGCAAGCATTCCTCCCAGATCAAGGGAGAAAAGCCGATAATCGCGCAAAGGGGCGGGCACGTTCTCTTCGGCAATACGCGAAGCCAGCCCTTCAACCACGGCGGTTTTTCCGACTCCCGGTTCACCCACAAGAATGGGATTATGCTTAAGCTTCCGGCAAAGGACAAGACTCATACGCTTAAGCACATCCTCACGGCCGATAAGGGGTTCGAGCTCACCATCCCTGGCGGCCTGAGTAAGATCCCTGGCAAACAGCTCCAGGGCACGCCCATGGCGCCTGGACTCCGAATCATCCCCATCCTCGGAATCATCATCCTCCACTTCGCCTTCATCCACCCAGGGAACAGCGGAAGTAACGGCATTCAAAAGAGCGTATCGGCTGACACCGCTTTTACGGAGGATATAACCGCTTTGGCTCTCTTCCTCATCGAAGATGGCGACAAGAAGATCACCGGGTTCCACAATGCTGGTGGAAGAACTTTGTGCATGATAGAGGAGGCGGCCGATGACACTCTCAAAGCCGGCACTCTGTATCGGTTCAAAGGCTTCGTCACCCGCTACAGCAGGGACCTTCTTGGCTAAATACGCCTCGAGCAACCGGCTGGCCTCTTCAAGATCCGCGCCCGACTCCTCAAGCAGCGTGCGAAGCTCCGGAAAATGAAAGGCGGCATGAAGCAGGTGCTCCGGCGTAAGATATTCATGGCGCCGTTCCTTAGCCATGAGATAAGCAGTCTGAATTAATTCTTGTACGTCGTCGCTAATTTCCATCTACCTTACCATCAAAGATCCGGCTCTATTTCACAGCGCAGGGGAAACTCCTCTGACTTGGCCATGACAAGAACCTGCCGCTGTTTGGTGACGGCAATATCCTGGCTGTAACAACCGACCAGGCCTTTTCCTTTTTTATGCACATCAAACATGATTTTAACGGCCTCTTCACTAGAATGATGAAAAACTTGACGAATCACCTTAACGACGAAATCCATAGTGGTGTAGTCATCATTTAACAGCATCACCCGATACATCGGCGGCTCCCGATACTGCTCCTGTGAGCGGTCCTCAAGCTTTGTCCCGAAACGAAAATCACTCATGATTTTTCCCGTAAAGGTGCTCCATCTCTTCCAGGATAGCCTCCGTTTTTTCACGGCATTTGCCGCAAACGGTCCCTGCGCCGGTTGCCGTTTGAATTGCCTCGTAGCTGACGGCCCCGGCCTTGAAGGCTGCCTCGATCGCCTGATCGGTAACGCCTACACACTCACAAACGATGTTCGCAACGCTTTTGGTAAAGGGATTTTCGAGACCGTTTTTCTCAAGGTAGTCATCAATGGCGGCCCGAAGTCCTTTGTCTCCCAAAACGCTGCAATGGAATTTGTGCTCGGGAAGACCGCCGAGAGCCTCGGTGATTTGTTTCGGCGTGATATGATACGCCGCTTCCAGGCTCATCCCCGTCACCATTTCACTCATCATGGAGGTACTGGCAATGGCACTGGCACAGCCGTAGGTCTTCCAGCGGCATTCGGCTATCTTTCCGTCTCGGACCTTAATGGCGACAAGCATCTGATCACCGCACGCCATGCTTCCCACCATTCCGGTTCCGTCGGCCCCAAAGGAGTCCTCATCGTCAAGAACATTTCTCGGATTAACAAAATGATCCTTTACCTTTTCGGTATAGACCCACTGCATCTTGGTACTCATTGATGAACCTCCTTTCTGGAGATCGTGGACATCTTTCGAATCCTCTCGATAATAGGCGGAAGCTTTTCCAAAAGATAATCGACTTCTTCCTCGGTATTGAAACGGCCAAGGCTGAACCTGATCGACCCATGGGCCAATTCGGCATCCATTCCCGTGGCCATCAATACGTGGCTCGGTTCGAGGGACCCGGTGGCACAGGCGGAGCCTGTAGAAACCGCAATACCTTCGATATCGAGAGAGAGCAGAATCGACTCACCTTCCGCCGCGAAAAATGATACGTCGAGGGTGCCGGGCAGGACATCCTCCGGATGACCGTTGATCATAACATCGGGAACCGAGGCAAGGATACCATCCCGCATTTTGGTTCGCAGACGCAAAAGCCTGATGTACTCTTCATCAAGGAGTGAGCCTGCTTTTTCGGCGGCACAGCCGAAGGCTATAATCGACGGCCCATTGATTGTACCGGCCCGAAGCCCCTTTTCCTGGTGGCCGCCATGGATCAGGGGAAAAAGAGGAGCCCCCTTTCGTCGATAGAGAGCCCCTACCCCCTTTGGAGCATAAAGCTTATGGGCTGAAGCGGTCAAATAATCGACCTGCAGCTCTTCAACATCCACCGGAATTTTTCCCACACCTTGTACCGCATCGGTATGAACATACGCACCATGCTGCTTCGCCAGTTTGGCGATATCGGCAATATCCTGAATGGTTCCGATCTCGTTATTTGCCAACATCACGGAAACCAGGGCCACACTATCGTCAAGTTCATCAACATAACGATTCATGTCGATCTTACCCTCACTATCAACCGGCAAGATAGCAACAGGAACACCGAACCGTTTCAGAAAGGCTGCCGTTTCAAGAATACAGGGATGCTCAACGGCGGTGGTGATCACCTTTCCTTTCCGGCGGGGAAAATCGGGATGCAGTACGCTTTTAAGTACTGTATTATTCGATTCCGAACCACCGCCGGTGAATAAAATTTCTTCGGGCAAGGAACCCAAGAGCCGGGCGACCTCGCCCCGGGCCCATTCCACCCCCTCATGGGCCTGTCGTCCGAACATATGCATGCTGGAAGGATTCCCGTAGAGATCAAGCGCCTGGATAAAACGCTCCCTGACATCGGGATCCAGAGGCGTGGTTGCATTATTATCAAAATAGACAAACCTGCTGTTCATATAGAAAAAAGGTACTGCCCGACAGAGACTTAGTCAAGCTTCGCCCGTGAGAAACGAATATGATGGCGCATGGCCCATTCGACATACCCGCAGGAAGCCGGCAACCATCCGGAAAACATCGCGTGGAAGATCGTCATCTTGTTGCACCCTTCCATCCGGCGGAAGCGTTCATGGTACACTTTACAGCGACCGTTCTCTTCGTTCAGGTAGACACAGGGACGATCGTGATATACATAGAGAATTCCCTTTACATAGGCCTTCTCATAACAGCAGGCGCCGCACTGCCTGCAAAGAGAGTCCCATCGGCGGCTAAACGGAGTCCTCATCAGCGAAGCGGTGCAAAATAGCCGGATTCCCCGCGGCCGCTTCGACCATGAAGATAGGCCTGAACTTCGACAGGGAGGAACTTTCTACCGAAATCATCATCGAGGGAGCTGTTATACTCGATCAGATATCTGCCGTCCCTCCGCTGGAGAATGATATCGACAAGGGATGCAATCCCTTCCGGCCTAAAAAGGTGTATCACCCGACCGCCGCTCTTTTCGGCAAGATAGCGATACTCATCGGGTACATCGCCATCAAAGGGGTATACGCAAAAGAAACCAATGTGATTAACTTCCAGATATCTGGCGACTTCTGCAAGCTCGTGACGATCGAAGGCTGAGGCGGGCGGTGGGCCACCTGCAAGGAAAATGATGGCCCGCTTTTTATTCTTCGCAGTAAGGCCGGAAGCCGCAAGCCGGATCGCCGAATCACACTGCCATTGCCGGCCGGCCTCGCCAGAACCCGACAAAAGCGCTTCGACAAGGGGATCGGCCCCGTACACCGATGAAACCTCCCGCACGGGAAGGGGGCCGGCACTTACAAATGAAAATTCAAAGCGTCCGGCTGCGCCATTCGCCAAAGAACCAACGGCCTCTCCAAAGGCAGAGGAGAAATTCCGTCCCGCATCTGAACGTTCGGCAACAATTGCAACGGCGGCCTGATCCAAATCATCCACCGATCCGAGATAATGCATTCCGGAAGCCTCGACCCGACCCTCGGTTACAAGGAAATTGGTCTCTTCAAGCCCGACCACGGGTTTCCCGTCCCGCCTGGAAACCGAAAGCTCCAAAACAATTCGGGGGAAACGGTTCTCGATGATTCGCTCGACATCGACCAAAAGGCTTCCGTAAAGCTGATTGAAATCTGCATAACGGCACACGGCGTTCGCGGAAAAATCGGAAATCATCAAATTGCCGTTCACATCGAAGGCCCCCTTAATGAAGGAGTCGCCCTCTCCAGCCGCTATCAGGGTTTTCGAAACCTCCCGTTCCGTATCGAAAAGATGAAGACCCGTGGCATCCGCGACAAGCAGCTTTCCGTCCTCGGCAAGTGTCAAACCTTCCGGCTCACTAAAGAGATTTTCTCCGCAGGTCCCGAGAAAGTTACCACTTACATCGAAACGGTAGAGGATGTTCCGCCTCCCATCG
Organism: Sediminispirochaeta bajacaliforniensis DSM 16054; assembly: GCF_000378205.1. Taxonomy (NCBI): domain Bacteria; kingdom Pseudomonadati; phylum Spirochaetota; class Spirochaetia; order Spirochaetales; family Spirochaetaceae; genus Sediminispirochaeta; species Sediminispirochaeta bajacaliforniensis. The sequence goes on from NZ_KB899429.1 coordinate 57,075, forward strand.
GCAATAAAAAGTGTATCATCGACCACACATATACCAGTGGGCTCCCGGAAGCCGGGGAAATCGCCCGCCCGCTTTCCAAAAGAAAGAATAAAGTTGCCGTCGGTATCGAATTTCGATATTCTTCGGTTTCCCTGCTCGCTAACATAGAGATACCCCTCCCGATCCATTGCCAGATACTGCGGGCCAAGCAGTTTACCATCCTCACGTCCCTTTCCCCCGAAGCGGTGGATGTCCGTACCAGAAGGGGTACAACTGACAATTCGATCCCCCTGGTACTCGGAGATGTAGAGCCGTCCAGAGGGGCCGACAAGAGCATCGAAGGGGCGATTCAATCCGTTCAAGCCCCCCCGAATTCTCGTCCGTATCATGCCGTTGATCGAAAGCGAAACGACCTCGTTGGAGGCGAAGGAGACGACATAGCTGCCGCCGTCGGCCCTGGGGAGGATCGAAGTTGGACCGAGAAAGAGCGTATATTCGTCGGCACTTCCCTCCAAGCGATCGACTTCCACGAATCTCGACTCAGGAGAGAGGGCGGGCCCAAGGGCCCTTCGATACTCTATACTGTCGATTAAATTCTTAAGGCTCGCTGTTGCAGCCTGACTATCCATCACCGTCTTCCATTGCTCAAGAGCCGATGCGAGAAGACCTGAACGATAGAAACTGTTTCCCAGCCAGAGGCGGGTGATGCCACGATCGGGCTTAAAAGAGAGGCTGCGTTCAAAGGAAAGGATGGAACTTGCATACTCGCCGTTGTGATACGACCTGACACCCGACATAAAAGCCTCATCGGCACTCACGGCATCCATATCGATCTTTTGCTCTGGCGACGCTTCCTGTTCTGTTTCCTGGCCGAAGAGAAATGGGGTAAGAAACAAAAACATGAGGCAAGGAAGCATCATGCATCTCAAATATCGACCTCTGCTCATGATTCCTCTTCCCCCTCTTCGTCTATTACTTTTCTCAAATGAGAGGCAATGACCCTGTTGCCCTTGGAAAGATCGTAAGCCCGGCCGAGAATACGCCTTGCTTCCCTAATTCGCCCCATCTTAAAAAGTGCCCATCCCAGGGAATCAAGGTATGCAGCATGTTCGGGCCGAGCTTCAAGGGCCTTTCTGATGTTGTCGGTTGCTTCCGGCAACTCCCGATCAAGTTCAACCATGGTATAACCAACAGAATTGAGTGCATTGCTGTTTCCCGGCTCCAGATTAAGGGCCTTACGATAATAATCAAGGCTGATATCCGTTTTCCCCTGGCTGAAAAGGGCAAACCCAAGGGTTGAATAGACTTGGGGGGACTCAAAGCCGGCATCCAAAAGCTCTCGCATTTCAAACTCTGCAAGACGATAACGCCCCGTGACATTATAGATATAGCCGAGGACCATACGGCATTGATAAATATGGAGGAAATCATCGTGGTTGGTAACTACCTGTTCAAGATAGAGCAGAGCCTCATCATATTTTCCAAGTTTCGTATAGCACAGCCCCAAATAATAGGCAAGGTCGGGATATTCTGCAGGATCTACATCGAGAGAAGTAAAGTAGTCGAGGGCCTTCTCGTACCGCTTCGCGCGGTAGAAGGCAAGACCCGTTTCAAGTAAATTGTTCATGATCCGGTACCTCAAACCGGGCGGACCGGTACAGTTCACTCTCCTGATGATTCATGGGATGCAAGAAAACCGGAGAAACCGAAATGTTACCGCTGTTCACAGCAGCCCAGTCAGAACCGGGTTCATCTTCGGCATGAACGGTATCACCGGCCAAGAAATAAAAGTTCTCTCCTCGCGGCCCCTTCATGGCGGCAATGGTATCATCGTAGATTCGTTTGGATGGGTGGGTGAAAAGAACCTTATAGGGCCGTTCCCGGCTCGGATTCGGTACATTTATGTTGATAAAATGATCCCGCGCCCAGAGTCGAAGAAAAAGATCAAGGTTTACCCGAACGAATTCTGCGGCGGCCTCAAAGGGAAAAGGAGGATGCATTGGTGCAACGGAAACAGCAACCGCAGGAACTCCAGAGAGGGCACCCTGCCGTGCAGCAGCCGCGGTCCCCGAGAAGATAATATCCGTTCCCAAATTCGGCCCCCGATTGATACCACTGACGACAATATCGAATTTTTCGGGAAGTGCCCCTAAAAGAGAGTAGAGAACGCAATCGGCCGGGGTGCCGCTACACGCATAGATCCGTTCCCCGACCTCTCGAAACCGAACCGGATCCCGAAGGGTAATGGAATGACTCATACCACTGCGCTCGGTCTCGGGAGCCGCAACCCACACCTCATGTTCACGAGAGAGGGCCCTACGCAAGGTTTCCAATCCGGAACTGGCTATACCATCGTCATTACTCAGAAGTATCCGCATGAACCTACTATAACGGAATCATCCCCGTTTTGAAAAGATAATCTTTGCCCCGGAAGAGGGTTCACAGACAAAGATATCGGGATGGAAGCCGAAAATACGTTCGTAATCCTCAAGACGCCGCTGATACTCCTCAATAACAGCCTCTTCCAATAGCGTAACGGTGCACCCACCAAAGCCGGGTCCAACAAGACGGGAGCCATAACAACCTTCCAGCTCCCCTGCCCGCTTGACAAGCCAATCAATCTCGGGACAAGAAACCTCGAAATTGTCCCGCAGGCTTTCCTGTGAACGGTTCATAATCTTACCGAATGAGACAAGATCCTGCTGAAGAAGGGCGGACCGAGACTCTATAACCCGTCGGTTCTCACCGACGACATGGAGACAGAGACGTCGCTCGGCTTCGGAAAGGAGGTCCGTTCCTTGTTTCAGTTCCTGTTCCGAGAAATCGAGAATTGTTTTGCCACTATCATGCCCCTGCAGCTTCTCTATCCCCTCCTCACACTGTCTGTAGCGTTCGGCAACCTCTTCCTTTGCATAATTTTGGTTGACGTTACTGTTGGTAACCACAAAACGGGCATTCCCTATGCGCAGGGGAAGGTGATTGTACTCTAAGGTATGGAGATTAAGGAAAACGGCACTTTCCTGCTTTGCAAAACAGGCGACGAATTGGTCGGTAATCTGCTCAGGAATACCAATGAAGGCACTTTCGGAAAGATAGACCACCTGCACGAGCTTGATATCTTCGATGTTGTAGCCGAAGAGTTCCCTCATGGCAAATGCCGTCGCCAAACCGACAGCGGCAGAGGCTCCGAGACCGATTCCCTGAGGAACGGTACCTCCAAAGCTGATATTCAGCCCACGAAACTGATAACCAAGCTGGAGCAGTTCATAGAGCACCCCTTTGAGGTAATTAGCCCAACGATCTTCCCTCTTATACTTGAGATTGGCAACGGTAGTTCTTTTACGCTCGTGAACATCTGCGGCATAAAAACGGAGAGAGTTGTCTTTTCGCCTGGATATCGCCACTTCGACGGTATGGGGTAAAGCCGTCTGAAGAACATACCCTTCGGCAAAATCAGTATGTTCTCCCATCAGGTTCAACACACCAGGTGCGGAAGCCATTACTTCCGGCTCACTCCCATACTCCGCCACATGGCGAGCGATTAAATCTTTCATGTAGCGCCCTCTAACAGAACTCGGGTCAAACCTATCTTAAAAGAAATTATCTTTGATTGCAACAGAAAAGCATCTGGAAAGATGCCCCCGCATCGGTTAGTATGGTCCGATGAAACGACGTAGCCTTGCGGCCTCGGGCCTTGCAATCCTTTCCGCTCTGTTATATGCCCTGGCCATGCCCAACGAATTCCTTGCATTCGGTTCTCCAACGATAGCCCTTTTTGCTTTAGCACCACTCTTTGCAGCCATTAGAATGGTCTCAGGCATCGGCCATTCTATGATAATAGGCACTCTTTTTTCCATTACCATGAGCCTCACCCAATTCTTCTGGCTTCTCTATTTTCAGGATTTTTCAATATGGACCCTCACAGGCGTCGCCTTCGGGCACGTCATTTATTTCTTATTATTCACACCGATATTTCATGCCCTTTCCAGGCAGAGCAAGGATGCAGTGCGCCCTTTTTTGCTTGCCGCAGCATGGTGCGGTTATGAATACTTTAGGGGTATAGGTTTCTTGGGATTCCCCTGGAACATGGCAGCACATCCCTTTGGGGGGGTATTGCCGTTGGCTCAAATCGCTTCACTGGCCGGAATGTGGCCGTTATCCTTTCTTGCCGTACTCTTTTCAGCTCTTGCAGCCGAAATTCCTTTCACAAGAAGTAGAGAGAAACTTCAGGATTTTGCTAAAGGCCTTGTGACCGCAGTCGCCGTAACCCTGCTTTTCTTTGCCACAGGAGCCGCGCTGCTCCGCCAGGAAAATCAGCGTATCGACGACATGGAGCGACGCGATCTATTGTTGGTGCAAACCAATGCAGACTACTGGCGTCCGGGCGAGGCCATAAAGGCTATACAGAAAGGGCAGAATCTTACCCGCGAGGGGCTTAAAGACCATCCCGATGTCGATCTTGTGGTTTGGAGTGAAAACAGCCTGCAATACCCTTATACAGAAAAAAGCAGAATCTACCACACCAAGCCGGAAGGAGATTCCTTCCGGAACTTTCTCCGGGATATCTCCGTCCCCTTGCTCACAGGCTCTCCCTATTTTCTCGATAAAGAGGGTTTTGATGCCATGAATGGGGCAATGCTGATACGACCGGACGGCTCAGTGGGAGGAGTATACGGGAAAAGCCAGCTTGTCCCCTTTGCAGAGCGGGTTCCTTTCTGGGATTTTGCTCCTTTTCGTAATTTTATGGAAGAGACGATAGGGCTTGTTTCCGCAGGATGGGTTCCCGGCGACCCGGCTGCATTGATTAGGCTGGATGAGAAAACAACGATGGCCACACCAATCTGCTTTGAAGACTGTTTTTCTTATCTGACCCGTTATCAAGCCCGTCTCGGTGCAGGATTATTTGTCAATCTGACAAATGATTCATGGTCAAAAACGGTTGCAGGAGAGACACAGCACTTTGCCGCTGCCAGATTTCGATCGGTGGAAACCGGCAGATCCCTGGTTCGATCTACGAATGCAGGTGTCACGGCTCTTATACTGCCCACAGGAAAGGTTACAAAGCATCTCCCTCTTTACACCGACGGTTCCTTATTTGTATCTGTTCCCATAGCCCCGCCCGGATATCAGACTGCTTATATGGTGCTTGGTGATTGGTTTGTCCAGCTGCTTATTGCGGCTCTGATTCTTTATCGTGTTAATAGTGTCCGGAATCGTGGTGAAAAATGAATAAAATCTCCTTTTCTCGTAGTTACTTATAGTAAGAACGCTACGAAAAAGGAGTTTTTCCATGTTCCATCCCCCCTTCTGCCCCAATCC